>JAIESH010000036.1 GCA_019746175.1 Candidatus Altimarinota bacterium | reverse complement strand
ATCAGGGACTCTCTACATCAGATATAAAATGGTACACGAAAAAATATAAGGAAAATGAGAATTGTGATATTAGTAGTTGGGGAATAGAATCATGGAAAACTTTATGAGTAAAACAAATCTCATCATATAAAACTGGTGACAATGAAAATGCAGTATACCAACTTGATATAGGATCATACCCTTCTGGATCATGTATCGTTGCATGAGTTGCTGGAGATTTTTCATATCTTACTTTCGAAAATGTAGAAAAACTCACCGCAACAGGTATAGTTACGGATATTCTCTCGCCCGAGTATGACATGCAAAGTCGTATTGAATTCAAATTTAACAACGATATATTTACTGATAGTGGAAGATTGTATAGTGAAGAATATATTGAACATCGACACAATCAGAAAGTTGAATTTTTAAAAAAACTCAGTGTATCACCAGGTATAGAAGTACGCGAAGGTGATATTGAACTGAATCCAAATAAAGCGGTCGTGTACGCGAATTTTGTTGAAGGAAAAAAATACAATATTAATCTATCAGATATACTAGATATCTATGGACAAAAAGTGAGTGTGGACATGGCTATAGAAGCTGAAAGTATACCATCTCTTGCTATAAAAATAGCTGGAAATAAGACTATTGTAAAATATGGTGATCCAATACAAGGAAAAATCTATCGCACAAAATCACCGAAGAATGAATATGAAGTGAAACTCTGCCAAATT
Source organism: Candidatus Altimarinota bacterium (assembly GCA_019746175.1). Classification (GTDB taxonomy): domain Bacteria; phylum Patescibacteriota; class Gracilibacteria; order BD1-5; family UBA2023; genus JABFSX01. Next base: position 7,701 of record JAIESH010000036.1, on the reverse strand, counting down.
TCTCTGGAAGGTTACGCCCGAATAGAACGAATGAATGAACTCAGAAATAAGACTCATATCTGAGCTTTATATGAACTCCTCTCAAGTAATGAAGTTAGTTTATGTAGCAAAAAAACTATTACTCTCAATCCCGGAGAAGCAGTAGCAAATTTTGATGTCAGTCAATTTAGCTCAAACAAACTCAGTCCATGACTCTATATTCTCGCATTTCAGAATAAAGATGATATTTCAAGTTTTGATAAATGGGTGGTACCTAAAGTATTCTCTATAGTCGATACTCATATTGTTATGAAGATTGATTCAAGTGGCAAGATGCAGTTCCTCGCAACAGATATACAAACAGGAAAACCAAGAGAGAATCAAGATATTACACTCAAAAAAAATATTGCACAACTCTATAAACAAGATTGGAATAGTGCAAAATGAGCCTATGATATAACCTACACTCCTCTTAGTATGACCTCTTGGGGAACTGGTGTATCATTGGGTCGAACTACGAGTGATGGAATACTCGTAAAAAATAAATCCGATTTCGATGAAAATCCTTATAATTTTACTTCTGAATGGTGGTGAGATTATGAGGGAAGATACAATTCATTTGTGGCAGTTTCGAGAGGAAATGGTCATTTTTGATATGTAGTAAGTACTTGGAATGATGGCATTACGGGATGGAATTTTGGTATGAAAGAAAGTGATTATGGTTGGGACAATAGATCTCTCTATAGTACCTATATTCATACTGATAGAAGACTTTATTTACCTGGAGAAACTGTCTATATTAAGGGGATTATGCGGAAAAATGAACTGACTCTGACTATTCCAGAAAATGAAGTATTTGATATTGTTATCAATGATCCAGAATGAAAAACAATTAATACATCAAGAATCAAAGCTAATGCGTTTGGCTCAATAGCAACCAATATCAATCCCTGAAAAGAGGCGAAACTGGGATCATACAGCATAAGTATTCAGCCAGTTAATACTTCTGATGGTTGGATTTCCAATGCTTATACGAGTTTTCAAGTTGAAATATTCAAAAATCCAACATTTACCGCAGAAGTGAAACTATCAAGTCCTGAAGTAAAAGATGGAATAATTACGAATATTCGAGAATCTGCCAACAATGATCCTGAAACAATCTGGTATGATACCAAGTATAGTGCGCAGTTTAATATCGAATGAATCGTGAAGGCCCATTACTACAATGGAGCGACGATCAAGAGTGTTCCTTTTAGTTATAAAATATTCAAAAGTCGTCACTATAGCTCGGACTATTGGACAGACTGTTTTTGGTGATGCTACTTTGAACCTACACCAGAATTTTATACAGAATGAACTGGCTCTATAGATTCTGATGGATTTGGCATCTTCAGAGCTGGAGTAGAATTTGCATCATTTTCAGACGATTATATATACACTGCAGAAGTTACTATTAATGATCCACTCAGTGGCGAATCAGTAACTACACCATGAACATTTCTCGTATGACTCGGATGAAAATACAAGATGTATGATATGTATAATCCGCTTGAGGCTACACTTGTGAAAAAAATAATCACACCTTCAGAAAACATTGTAGCAAACATAAAGCCAAAATATGGAAAGTGGGATGCAACTCTCAGTGAGAAGTACAAATATGAGCTCGTACATCGATCATATACTTCAGAGAAAATAGATACGCTTCGTGGAGAGCAAGCTCCAATTGTACATTCTCTTGATACAGTAGTTCGAAGTTGAATAATCCGAGAAAGTAATCTCACTATAGATACCAAGAATCTCTCTCCTGGAGAACATTTTGTACGTGTTATTCCAGTTACCACAGAATGAGTTAGTGCACCAAAAGAGTCTATCCATGAAACTCTCGTATACATAACAGGAAATTTTGTAAGCCGAGATAATCTTCTCAGAGTTATTCCTGAGAAAACCGTATACCAGAAATGAGAAACGGCACGTGTACTCATTACAACACCATTTTCGAGTGGGGGACATCTCTACATTACTCGCGAGCGAGGATGAGTTATAGCAAGTGAATATGTAGCATTCACAGGATCAAATTATACAAAGAATTATCTTATTGATGAGAGCTTTTATCCAAATACATATATTGGAGTTGTTGCATTCCCTACTGGAACATGAAGTGAAAAACTCTACAGCGTAGGATACTCTGAAATTGTTATGGATATGACTGATAAAAAATGAAATATTAGCATAAAAACAGATAAAGAAACCTATAAAAATCGGGAGATTGTAAACCTAGAATTAACACTCACCAACAAAAATAATGAATGAGAACTTGGGGAATTTGAAATAATGGTTATTGATGAAAGCTTAATTCGTCTTCTTGGAAATATTGATCTTGATATTATTCCGAAATTTTTCCAAAAATATCCATTTACCATGAAAACCGCACTCACTGCGATAGGAATGGAGCGCAATAGATATCTTTCAAGAAAAGGCTCCAATGGTTGAAGCGGAGACAAGGGATGAGATGGTGCGCAGATATCATCACGAACACGTTTTCAAAACACTGCATATTATAACCCTTCTCTACTAACAGACAAGAGTGGCAAAGCAAACATTAAGTTTACACTTCCAGATAACGTAACGGATTATCGTATTATCGTTATTGGACAAACCAAATCATCTCAATTTTCAGTAAAAGAAAAAACTATCGCCGTACGTCGTGACTACACTCTCGAAACACATGCACCAGCTTTTCTCTATAAAAATGATAAGAGCACCATTACTGCATCCGTTTTTAATAGTACTATTCGTGTAACTCCTGTTACTGTAACTCTTGAGATTGGAACAGGTGGATCACTCATGAAAAAAACTGAAACACTCATACTTGGCGCAAGTAGTTCTATATCAAAAGATTTTGCTATAGAAATCGGAAAAGATTGGGCTGGAACAATTCCCTACACGATTACTCTTCGTGAAAAAAGTACGGTTCTCGACAGCATCACGAAGACTCTTGATATTCCAAAATACCCCATTATTACAGATACCAAAAATATATCAGGTTATACGAGTAAAGATGCAAGTATAACTATACCATCAATGGGTTCTAATACGGATCCTGATTCCGAAGTAAGTATCTCTATATCGGATAGTCCACTTCAGAATCCTGAGAAAATCATACAATCGATGATATCGTATCCATACGGATGTATAGAACAAACTATATCAAGTACGATGCCAAATGCTATAGCAATACAATTGGCACAAAATCTATGACTCAATCTGGACCTCAAACAAGCCCAAGAAAATCTGACAAAATGAGTGGAAAAAATACTCAAAATGCAAGATATAAGTGGTGGTTGGTATTATTGGGAAGGTGAAACCAGTGTAAATACACATGTAACTCCATATGTCATCAGATCACTCTATGAATTTAGAAAGCTCGGTGTCAATATTTCTGAAGATTCTCTCAAAAGAGGGCTAGAATTCATAGCAAATATGAGTATTGGAGGAGAACAATTGGATCAAATGGATCTGAGAGCAGAAGTATTTGCGACTCTCGCAATATGAAAACATCCAAAGACTCAAGAATTTCAGAAAACTATTGATATTAGCAAGTTGTCTCGTCATGGATATCTTATATATCATGTAGGACTCGAATCTCTAGGAAAATTCTGAGATAATGAGAAAAAAAATATAGCCATCCGTATGGCATCGAGAGATAGTGAATCATATTGGTATTGGGATGACAATGCTGATAGAGCAATCTATAGCAGACTCCTTCTCACTTCTGGCAATAGAATCGAATGACTCAATATTATACGTGAACTCATCGCATGAATAGATATGACATCATATTATGTTTCTACTCAAACAAAGATTCATACCTTTATGGCACTTATAGAACTCACTAAATGAGTTAATCCTATCAAACCATTTACTATTGAAACCTGAGCTCTCAAGATACCAGTAAAACTCGGAAGCAATACACATAGATATACATATACAACACGCCGAAGTCTTCTTGGGAAAACTATGGAAATCAGAAGCGAAGAGAATAATAATATATATTATACTGTTACCCTTTCTGATAAGCCACTTGATATATTCAAAACAACTGCGGTTACACATAGTGACTTAGCTGTGAATCGCGTATTTGAAAAAGTTGAAGAATCTAAGTGACTCGATACAAATGGACAATTTAGACAAGCCACTCCAGTTATAAACTCGATATTCAAAGCAGGTGAACTCTACAGAGCAAGGATTACTGTTACACCGAAACCAACCAATAGTACCAAATATTATCTCACACTCGAGGATTATATTCCATGAGCATGGAGACCAATTCGTGGTGTCTTTAATACTGAAAGTTCTCTGAATACTGACTCAAGTAGTGAATATGGATATTGGAATGGTTGGACCTATGTAGAAGCTCGATCTGATCGTATTCTGGCAACACAAGATTATGTTTGGCAATCAGATAAACCATATACATATACCTATTATATTAGACCGGAACATAAGGGTACATATCTCCTCCCCCCAGTGACAGCACATTATATGTACCAATGAGATATTCATGCCATTGGGAAGTATGAGAAAATAATAGTTGAATAAAAATTTAGAGAAAAGTTTTGGAATTTTTCACTAAAAAAATACAATAAAAACTAATTACTATCCTAGCAGTCACTAATTTACTACCCCATGAAATGTCCAAAATGCCGTAATCTTGATACTCGTGTTATTGATTCTCGTACCACTGATGATGGTAAGGCCATACGACGACGTAGAGAATGTGAAAAATGTGCATCAAGATTTACCACTTTTGAACGACTTGAATTCGTATCGTTTATGGTAACCAAATCATCTGGTGAACTTGAACCATACGACAGAACAAAGATCATGAATTCCATGTTGAAGGCTCTCGTTAAAAGACCATTTGATCCAGATAAACTCGAAGATGCCATCAATACACTTGAGAACGAGTGGGCTCAAAACAAACAGGCCATAACCTCAAAGAGAATTGGTCGAGATATACTCAGAAAACTTCGAGACTTCGATGAAGTAGCATTCTTGCGTTATGCTTCAATTTATCATAATCATGATAATGTACGTGGTTTTGTAAAATTTATCGAGGAAGAACTCGGATAATTACTATATATGCAAGATTCCACTATTACGATCATTCCTCTACAAACCGCCAAATTCGAAGCCCCAAATATCTCACATGAACTCGTGCAAATTCTACAAGAGAGTATTGCATCTGATAAAAAAATACTCATTTTTTATGCGCGACGGGGCAATGCACGAGCTTGGATCTGTGGAGATTGTGGACATTATGAAAAATGTCATCATTGTGACATTGCTCTCGCCTATCATACTCATCCGAAAAAATGTTTAATTTGTCATCATTGTGGATACAAGGCACCATTCCCTATTGTTTGTCCAGAGTGTCAGGGATCAAAAATTGATGGAGTAGGTGTTGGTATACAACAAATTGAAGAGAATCTCATCAAGATTTTAGGAAAGGATACGAGGGTTCTTCGGATCGATGGTGATACCAATGAAAAAACTGAGATTTTATATGAAAACATAGATTCACACAATATTGTTCTCACGACCCAAATTGGGTGAAGCATAGTTCATCCCGGTATCTGAGTAGTTGTATATCTATTATTTGAACTCAATCTATCACTCCCTTCATACCATATTGAAGAAGATATATATAATGAGATTTCCTATCACAAGAAACAAAAACTTCCTATATTTATACAAACTTATACTCCTGAACATCCCCTTCTCAGAGAGATTATGGATGGCAATACAAAATCTTTTTTGGCATATCTAAGTCGAGAAAGAAAAGATTTTCTCTATCCTCCTTTTGCTGAACTGGCAACCATCCGTGTACATGATGAACAAAAGAAAAAAGTAGAAGATATCATGAGAAAACTTATTAATAAAATTGGAATTCTTAAAAAAGAAACTACATTTTTTGCATTTGATACAGATATATATGAAAAATCGCACGGGGAGTATCAGCAAAAAATAGTCCTTAAAGACAAAGATTTGAGCTATCTATTATCGGAATTAGAGGTAGAAATTGTTAGAAATAGAAGTGTAACTCTAGAGTGGAATTAATATAAAAACTCTCAGAAAACTGAGAGTTTTTATATTTTAATTTTGAATACATCTCACTGTTGATGTATTTGTATTAGGCGTTCACATACAAAAACTTCCTCCCGGAAAACAATCTGCCCAGTTATCATGAGGTGATCCTCTCCATCAGGCATATGCTGTTGCAGGATTGGTTGGTCATGGTGTACTAGTCCAGTAAGCAATATTATTAAAATAAGAATAATTGATTGATTTTGCTACATTAATTTCAGATTGAGTAGGAATTCGATATATATTAGCACCGTATCATCCATAATCCATACAAAATTCATTAGCAGCAGCTAAATTTGGATTAGATCAATCTTCAAAAAGTGTCCACGTTGTTCATCAAATACCGATAGATAAAGCAGGATTACATGTTGCTCAATTCCAATAATATCCATTATTACATGCATATTTACATTCTGTAACACTAACATTACGAGCATAATTCCATCCAATTGATGCAGGAACTCATCATGTTTGAGTAAAAGTGGCACTCGTAGTGGCATATGAGTTAGCTGGCATAGATCATGTACAAGCTGGTGTCGTTACTGCAAGAACATTTATGGTCATCCACGTAGAAGCATTTATATTAGTACCAAGACCTGCATGAAATAAGGGAGTAGTTATTTGAAATGTATATGCGCCAGATGTAGTAAAGATACCATCTACATATAATTTTTGTGATGGGATTCAAGCTGAAGTATTTATTGGTGCATAAAGTGTAATACCAGGTGGAAGTGAACCAGAAGTAATAGTAAATCAATCGGCAATATTGATCACTCCCCCAACTTCACAACCAAAATTAAATTTTCATGGTAATCATGCTAATGCTGAATCAGCTGATGGTCCGAATACGGTGCTAGCAGATTGTCATTGTATGACTGTTCTAGTATTTGGAGAACAAGAAATAGCGGGTGGTGGAACATTGCAATTTGGTCATTCATATCAATTAATACATGAAAATCAACAGCTTAAGGCATTTTTTAACCATGGTTGGTTAATTGAGGTTGGTAAAAATACTATATTACATCAAACTCAATCACAAATTGGATTAGTAGCATTACAATAATTAGCAGCACAAATTGGATTGGGCATACTACACCCAATATCGTTAGATCACGAAAATTGATTCATACAATCCCAAGTAGACACTCACCCACAAGATGCTCAGGTATAATTAGTAAATTGATTAGAAGGAATTCAGGTTATACAACCAAATTGTGTTGAATTATTACAGACTCCATTAATCGGACAATTAGGATTTCATTTACTACAAGATTGAGTTGATCATCATGCAATTCCTATACAATTCCAAGTAGAAGTTCAACCACATGAGAACTCCGTATAGTTAGTAACCAAAGATGATGGTAACCCAATTGTACAGGCATATTGAGTAGTGTTATCACAAACTCAATTTACAGGAGGAAGCGGTGGATTATCTGTTCCATCTCTTCATTTGAGTACTTCTGATCGTCAGGTAACCCGATCAAGTACTACTGATCGCTCAAATCATTGGTATCCAGCTGTGATACGAATAGTGTTGATAGGTGTAAGGATACCTGTTCATCACTTAATAGCAAG
>JAIESH010000054.1 GCA_019746175.1 Candidatus Altimarinota bacterium | reverse complement strand
GGGGCACCAGAAAACATACATTCATAAAAACCCCTCCAATTGGAGGGGTTTTTACTGTATATAAAGCCAAATCATCCTATGAATATATAAACCGAATTATAAGCCCATCTACGGGAGGGATCTCGCCGTAACACAATATACGAAACATTATTACAAGATTCTTACACTTTTTTTGACAGAAATGTAATATTAGTTTTTAATATACTTATATAAATTTAGTTTTTTTAATACCACATTGAATTACTTCTTTTTTATTGGAAAAAATTACCATTAAAAAAATGTCATAAAATTGAATTGACAGATTTTTATTTTAGTAATTTATATACAATTACGACATAACTTTGATTTTTTATAGCATATTCATATAATCCTGCCAATGTTTGCATATAGGTAATTCTTGGCATTACAGGTATATCGACTCTCGCCCTTCTAGAAGAGATAATTACAAGTTGTCTGTTCTGGAAAGACGAGTGATATATGTACCCGTTTTTATTTTTTATATTTATATTTATGATTGTTGGACTCAAGGATAAGGATGCCCTAAAACGCATTGTAGTAAAAAAATCATACCCGATTAGTAATAAGCAAATTAGCTTTGAATCTGGTCGTCTCGCACTATTTGCAACTGGATCAGTAGTAATCGAAGATGGAATGGGAAATTTTCTCCTTACAACGTGTGGAATCGGAAATCCAAAAGATGGAGACTTCTTCCCACTTACAGTTGAATTTCAAGAGAAGTATTATGCGGCTGGTAAAATCGGTGGAAACCGTTTTATGAAACGAGAAGGTCGTCCATCAGAGGCATCGATTCTCAATAGTCGTATGATTGATCGTCCGATTCGTCCGATGTTTCCAAAATGAACTCGTACCGACACTCAGATTATCTCAACCATCATGTCATCATCAGGACTCTCTGATTTTGGTTGGTATGGTATAACTGGAGCAAGTTTATCGGTTATGCTCGCCTGAGTGACGGAATTTGAATGACCAGTCGCAGGAGTTCGTATTGCGAGTGATGAATCTGGGAACTTCATATTTGATCCAACTTTTGATCAAATTGAGAAGGCTCACCTTGATCTCACTGTTGCAGGAACACTTGATGCTATCACCATGGTAGAATCCCAAGGTTCTGAAGTATCCAATGAACTCATGGTACGAGCATTTGAGTATGCTCACGCGATCATCAAGACACTTTGTCATGCTCAGATTGACTTTGTTAATGAATACAAAGAAATTCATGCACTTCCAACAACTACTCTCACAGTAGGTGAAACTGATGAATCAGTTATCTCGAGTGTTGCTAGTATTGTCACTGATGCAGATATCCGACTGCTCTATGGACTCTGAAAACTCGAATTCCACGATGCACTCCATGATCTCGTTGAGACAGTTGCTGAGAAAATCGGTTACGACAAAGAATCAAATACTCCAAAAATGGGAGATATTGCCGATTCGGTTAAAGATATGGTAAAAACTCATATGAGAAAAACCGTAATCGAAACTCGTACTCGTCTCGATGGACGTGCGACTGACGAAGTTCGTCCTGTTCGTGCAAGTGCACCAATCCTTCCTCGTGCTCATGGTTCTACTCTCTTTGAACGTGGAGTTACACAAGTTCTCTCAGTAACAACTCTCGGTGGACCTGGAGATATCCAACTCATCGATGATATGTTTGAAGAGGATACAAAACGCTATATTCATCACTACAACTTCCCTCCATTCTCAGTAGGTGAAGTGAAGCCACTTCGTGGAGTGGGTCGTCGTGAAGTAGGACATGGTAGACTCGCAGAGAAAGCTCTTGAGCCAGTTCTTCCAAATGCAATAGATTTTCCATATATGATGCGTGTTGTTTCCGAAACAACAACATGTAATGGATCTTCTTCTATGGCGTCAGTATGTGGATCAACTCTCGCCCTTATGGACGCAGGTGTTCCACTCAAAGCTATGGTTGCCTGAGTTGCCATGGGAATGATCTACGAAGAAGAAACTGGTCGATATGAGATTCTAGCTGATATCCAAGCACAAGAAGATTTTCTTGGTGATATGGACTTCAAGGTGGCTCGTACAGATAAGGGTATCACTGCACTTCAGATGGACTGTAAGATTGCTGGACTCTCTATGGAGGTAATTAAAAAAGTATTTGATCAATCAATCGATGCAACGGGTTATATTATGGGTGAGATGAAAAAATGTCTCGCAGAACCACGCAAGGAACTCTCTCCATATGCCCCATTCCTCCTCTCGGTATTTGTACCAGAAGAAAAAATGCGAGAAGTCATCGGTAAGGGTGGTGAAACCATTCAAGGAATCGAAAAAGAATTCGGAGTTGAGGTAAATCTCGAAGACAGTGGAACTTGTACGATCACTGCGAAAGACCAAGTAAGCGGTCGTGCAGCTCTTGAATTTATCCGAAATATTCTCAAGGATATTGAAGTGGGTGATATCTATGATGGTAAAATTATCAAGGTACTCGATACGGTTGGTGCGATTGTCGAGATTGCTCGTGGAAAAGAAGGAATGATCCATATATCAAAATTCGGAGTCAAAGAACGAATTGAAAATGTGAACAACGTCGCAAAAGTTGGCGAAATCGTGAAGGTAAAAGTATATTCAGTAGATAAAGAAAAAGGTCGTATCGGACTAGAAAAAATAGTAGAAACACCAGTTTAATTCATAATATTCATTTATGTTAAATCATTTACCTGTAACAGTGCAACTTGATAATACTGATAACTTACCTTTAACAGTGCAACTTGATAATACTGATAACTTACCACCAGTTAGACGGATTCGTAGTGCTTTAATACAAAGATGATTATGAAATAAGATTAAAACTCTTTTGGTAGATCAGAATCTACATTCAACAGATGCTTCATGAAAAACTACAAGAGTGATAACACCTATTGTCAGTTTTGCAATATTACAAGCCATTGTATGAAAAAGTCATACTACTTTAATTCATGAGAGTGCCCTGCCAAATCAAGATGCTCTACGAATACTTCAACAATATGGATACAAGGTACAAGCATTAGCTGGATCATGGAATGAAACACTCACCTTTAAGATCCATAGATAGGTATAAATATTGACTTATTAAAAAATAATTGTATATACCATATATTATTATTTATGCATTATATATATGAATATACTAGATGAACGCGTCATTGGTGAATCAGATGAAAAAAAATCGCAAAATAGCAGAACATACATGGAAGTACTTATCGGAATATACGAAGATGAGCAATCTCGAGCTCCTCTGAGAGTGAAAGCAATACTTGCTTGAGTTACTCCAGATAAAGATAAACTTCCACATCATCACCTACATCATATCTCACAACTCAATCCAAGACATACTAGAGAATTAATAGAGATGCTTACAAAAAAAGAAGATCTCCCACATAGACTAACTCTTATACTTCAAGCACTCCAAGCTCATCAATCAGGGACTAACATAATCAGTCTACCAATACTCAATAAATCAAAGTAAATAAATAGTCATATTTTAATACTTGTTATACTCACTATGTCAGCATCAAAATCCTTCCTAGAACATGCTCCAGAAGCTTCAGTGATACAACCATTTTTTCATGTAGGAATTACATTTAAAGATAATAAAGTTACTTTCTCCTCTGAAGCCCGTGCAGCACTAGAGGAACTCATTTGAGAGTTACAAAGTAAATTCATAGAGGAACCTGAAGATTCTGCGCCGACTACTACTGAAAGTACTGAAGTATCTGCTTCAACAGTATCTAAAGTTATAGAAACCATGGAAAGTGAAGGAAAATGGAAAAAAGCCCTAAAATTCACTAACAAATTCCTACTAATCATAAAAAAGAAAGGAAAAGGCAAAAAAGCTGAAGAAGCAGTAGCAGTAGTACAAAAAAAGATAAAAAAATATGTTTGAAATCTTCAGAAATTTGAAGTTCCAGTAGAATACGAAGATACTGAAGGAAAAAAACTTATTGAATGATTACGTATGACTATATGGCCAAATAGTACGGTTGATAGTGTAATAGTTGCATTCAACAATTTTCTTATTTACCAAGTACAATTCAAAGAAAAAGCCAAAAAATAATTCCAGTAAATTAAAAAAGTCCCCCTAAATTAGGTTGGACTTTTTTAATTGTAAAAGTGTTCATTTTACATAATATTGGATTCCATATATCTTATACATTCTTATATGAAATTCCCTATCATCACTTGAGTAGTTATTCATGGTAAAAAACTCGGAAGAACACTCGGATTTCCAACAGCAAATATATCACTAAAAGCAGGCCTTATACAAGATGGAGTATATTCTTTCAAGATACAAATTGGAAATAATGAATATCTTGGAATTTGAACTTTTAGAGAAATTATTGAACTACTCGAAGTACATATATTTGATTATAATGGTGATCTCTATGAACAATCTATAACCGTTACTCCAATCAAAAAAATTCGCAATAATCAAAAATTTGAATCTATAGATATGTTACAAAAGCAAATTCAATCTGATATTAATCAAGTTAAAACACTATCAAAATTTCCAAGTCTTGATACTATTGTTTTGGAGACTCTATCATTATTCAAAAACCAAAAAGAACTTCCAAAACTTGATCTTTCGAATTTCAAAACTCCACTCGTAGTAGGAAGTGGTAATGGATATTATACGGGTCGGATTTTATTTCGGAATCTTGGTGCCTTTTTTGCTACTGAATCAGAGATAGAACAAAAACTCAAAAATATAGATTCTATCACAGATGTAGTGGTAATATCTGCTTCCGGAGAAAAACACGCTCCAATAATCCTCAATACTGCAAAAGAATATCAGAAGAATACTTGTCTCATTTCATCAAATCCAAAAAGTTCTGGGCGTGAAATTGCAGATTCGAGTATTATTATGCCAAAAATCTCTGAACCATATACCTACAATACTTCTACATATTTTGGATATATTCTTGCTGAAAATCCAAATATTGATCTTCAAAAACTTGAAGATTTCATTTTAGAAACACTCACGGCAGAACTTGAGAAAATTGATTTCAGCCAATATAATGGATTTTGTATTGTTATACCAGACCAGTTTGTTCTTATTAGAGAGATGTTTGAAGTAAAATTTATCGAACTTTTTGGGCGCAAACTCGGTCGTGATGTATTCTCGTATGAACAGATGAAACACGCTACAACGGTCGTAAAAGATGAAAAAGAACTATTCATCTGTTTTGGTAATGAATCAGGTATTGTATACGGAGAAAATCAGATAAATCTTCCGATCTTTGATATTGAACACTACTCGAGTATGATGCTCGTAGGATACTATACAATTGGTAAAATTCAATTAGCATTTCCTCCATATTTCATGCAATCAATCGAACAGTACTGTATCGATGCAAAAACTCAAAGTGGATTTAATATATCACCTATGGTTACTGTATAAATACATTTGACAATATATATTTTTTATATATTTTACACACATCCACAAAAACGGAGGGTCAATGAAATATTGGAAAATCTCGATAAGAGGAATCTTCGGATTCTTATGCTTACTCATCATAGGCTTATTACATATCATTTATGAATTAGCCATTAATGAAAAAGAGCATGGATGGACCATTTTGGATTTTGAATTCAATAATCCACTTTGGTTTCTAGCATTTTGGGCAACCATAGGATGCATTTTTTTTCTTTGGGCTGGCTGGTATTATCCAGCGCGGTGGAGACAAAAAAAACTTGAATTCAATAGTGCATTCACCCAACCAGGTGATTTGTAAATTGAATTCTTGAAAATAAAAGCCCCGTGAATCACGGGGCTTTTGATATTTTAGAGAACAAGGTTTTCTTTTGTTATTACAATTACTAATATATCCCTTAGGGGATACGTAAAACTGTAAAACAAGTTTTTGCATATACATAGTTTTTTGTTGCTTTCCAGCCCTCTTTACCTATACTCGCACTCATGAATACAAAAAACCTCTACGCATTTACCCTCGGGCGAGAATGGAAAATTTCACTCGCTGAACTCATTGCTATTTTCTGACAAGAATCATATCAATCACATTCTGAAACTATTGCAATATTTCAAATTATTGGATATTCGAATGAACAACTTCAGAGAAAATTTTTGAATATTGGTGGATCAATTCGCCTTATTGAACTACTCGGGGAAAGTAGTATTGCATCATTTCCAACTGATGTAATTGAGATACTTAGAGCTTCCAAATCAACTGGTAAAATTGATTTTGCACTAGGTTCATATGGTGCAGAATTCAGACTTTCTGACATTGGACTCAGAATCAAACAAACACTCAAGGATACTGGTATCAGTATCAGACTTGCCAATGTAAAAAATGAGAATATCAATGCAGCAAGTTTTAAAAAAGAAAAACTCTCAAAAACTGGATATGAATTCAATCTCATAGTTATTGAGGGTATGACATATATTGGACGAACTCTGTCTTGTCAGGATATTGATGCCTACGCAAAAAGAGATACTGGAAAATCTCGTGATATGATCACCGGTATGATGCCTCCAAAACTCGTACAAATGATGATAAATCTTGCACTAGCAGGACAAAATATACAACAAACCAAAGAACCCGTTTCCATCTATGATCCATTTTGTGGACTTGGAACGACCCTCATAGAAGCTGCCAATATGGGAATCAATCGAATCTATGGAAGTGATCTCTCTGCAGATATGGCTCGTGCTACCACTCAAAGTTTGAGTGAATATATTGCAGAAGAAAAAATCTGGCAAGAACGAATTATAAAAGTTGGAGGAACTCCTAATAAAGATTTTTCAAATTTTCAGAGTAACACTGCAGAACTTGATGCTCGAGAGATTGCAGGAGCAAAAACAAAACTCGCCATTTCTGGGGTACCATTTGAAAATATTACCATAGTATCCGAAGGGTATCTCGGTGAGATTATGCGTCCTCATGAGATTACTCTCGATAAAGCAAAAGAAGAACGTCGAAAACTCGAGAGAATGTATGATGCTTTTTTTGGTGGACTCGCGCGTGCTCGATTCTCAAAAAGTATTGTTATGACATTTCCGTTTTGGAATCTTAATGGCACTTATTCGTATTTTATAGAAATATACGATATTCTCGATAAACATGGATTTGAAGTTGTTTCTCTCCTTCCGTGGGAAATGAAACTCAATACTACCAAGGGTTCCCTTCTCTATCGTCGTGAGAGTCAAACAGTGGGTCGTGAAATTATCAAAATAGTTCCAAAGAGATAAAACAATATGTCTTCTTTTACTCTACTTGATTTATCATCTCGTGCCATCAATCCAGATTATCACGACAAAAGTCGAGATATTGAAACAGCGCTTGCATGGAATGCAGTACAAAAAACTCTCGTTAGTATGGGACGTAGTGAGTTATGAAAATATATAAAAAGTGTGAAACTCACAGATAAAAATATTGTCATCACTACAGGAAAACCAATTGCCAATGCTGAAATAAAAATCTACTCAGAACAAATTTTGAGTAGATTAAATGAAAGTTTAAACCAAATAAAAATTCTGAATCGAGAAAAAGTGATTTTTAAATAAGCTCCTGTTGTAGTAATCCTGCTTCTACAAAACGTTTATACTCATTCATTCTATCTAGAAGCAATAATTCTGCGAGTTTTTTATCTCAAATCTCGCTCGCTCTTGGAACATATATCTGCATAGTTGTAAACATAGTTCCTACGGCTGATGCTACCCTATTTGGATTAAGTAATCCTTCTACATCTTGCATATTATCTCGCCGTTCTGTACCCTTAATACGGAATAATTCTTCTGGCATTCCACTAATCATACAGAGAAACATAAATTGTGCATATACCAAATGTTTATCTGCTAGATCTTTTTGGAATCAATATTTCTTTTTATATGATCATGTCCAAAGTTGTTTGAGTGATTCACACATATTAGGAGATAATCTTTTATCTGGTTTGAGTTGGCTCACATACTTTTCAGGTTCATGTTTATT
>JAIESH010000095.1 GCA_019746175.1 Candidatus Altimarinota bacterium | reverse complement strand
GATTTCAAATATTACTACGAGCTCATTCCAACAATTTTCGTTTTTCATTCAGTGTTTCGGTAAGTTTTGCTAGATTTTCTGGTGAAAATCGTTTTCGATTCATTTCAGCGATACTATCTAAAAGTACAGAATTTTGTCTTTCTGCTTGCTTAATTAGCTCATTTTTCTTTAGGATTTGTTCTTGAATAGAATTAAGCTTCTGAAAACGATCCTCTAGGATACGAAGTGTCGCATCTCGTGCCTCTGCTATTTCTGGATTTTTGTTATGTTCATAAGCCTTGAGAAGCTCTTTTTTGGATAATTCGATTGCTTCGATTTGTTGCTTAATTTCATCTCATAGGTTTGTTAGTTTCTGTTTTTCAGCAGCATCCATCATACCGATTCAACGCTGATCGGGCATTTTTATATCAGAAATTCTTTTTTTAAATTCTCATATTTTTGTATCGAATGCATAAATACGATTACTGCCAATATCGTGGATTTTTCAAACCTGTATTTCTGTATTGATTCTATCATTAGCTGCTTGAGCGATTCTATCAGTCATATCTTTCTGTGAGCGGTCATGCTCCGTTTGGAGTTCTTTTTTGAGTTGTAAGAGGTATTGTTTTCGGGCCTCATTTTCAAATATTTTGCTCTGAGCTGATTCATAACTTGATTTCATCATTCCTTCTTGGCTCTTATAGGGCTCATAATATTTAAGATCAAAATTTGCTGTTTCGATTTTTGACTCTGTTGCTCGTATCAAATCATCGATCCTTCGAAGATTACTATGATGATTTTCGATATTATATGTAGTAAGGTATCAGAATTCTTCCTTAAAATCAGGAATTGGATACGATTTCGAAGGTTGTTCGTTACTATTTTGGTGAGGTTGTTTCTGTACTCCATTTTTATCAATATGTACCTTACCATCATTGATAAGACTATTCATACTTCAGAGTGGAATAGGCTCAGATCGCCCAGATACATATACGACATTATTGACTAGGTCAATTTTCTCAATAGTGAAACGCGCTCAATTGACTAATAAGGGTGTTCCAATATCTAATCCATGAGGATTGATATTGCTTACATTCCTTATTACCATCGTTCGGTTCTCAATTAAATCATTGATTTGTCATAGTGGCACAGGTTTTTCATATCCAATAAAATATACACTTTGATTGACAATATCAGTACGTTCTATAGTGACAATACGTCAATTTAACTCATATGATAGCCCAGGTACCAACCTATTTATAGGTGTTCTTGCTACTTCGGCTATTGTTCTAGTTGGTAATTCCATTGTATTATGCCCGAGAATCCCATTCTCTACAAGTTTACGAAATTCAGCAAATTTAAACTTATCTTTCATACTATTTCCTGTCTCTTTTTCCCATACACGAGCCATCTTCATGAGATCAGCGGTAGAGTTTTTGTAGATTCCTTTAGATATATTAGTATGGATATAATCTATGGCTTGTGATTCTTTAGGGGTTAATTCTCTAGAAATAATTTCTTGAGCTTTTTTGATTCGATCCTCTTTTGAGAGTCCTGCATTATTTCGAACTTCGATAGGATCTACAAGTGATCTAGCATGGGCTTGTTCTATTTTTTGCCTAGTTGATCGACCATCTACTGTACTTGCTCATGAACTAATTCTATTTTGAGAGCTAATTCATTCTTGATATCCTGATTGTCATAATTGTATCTCGGATGCTCTATTATTAATAGTATTATCCAAGAACATACGGGGTCAAGTTATTGGACCATTAGTACCAGTTGCTCTGAGTTCAGAATTTGCTATAGCATTGACTCTTTGTGTTTCTTGTCTCTTTGCTCGAGCTTTTTCTAATTCAGTTATATTCATGGATGCATCATTGGCTGCATTTCCAATTCATCTAATAATGCTTTGTCATTCGATTTTTTCGACCGTATAAATAGTATTTCATCCAAGATATTTCTGAGCCACAGTTGCAACCGTTCTGAGTGCCAGATTTGTGATGGGTTGATCCGAACGAAGTGTTTCGAAATTGAGAGATTTTAGAAGTTCAGCTTCAGTGAGCCACTCTTTAGGAATTACATCTCGCATAGAATCTTGAATTCGATATATAGGTGTTCCATCAGGAAGTTTTCCTGTATCAACAATTGTTGCGAAGTGAGGAGCTTTCACATTTCCTCCGATTGGTACATAAATCATAGGTACAGGTGTACCTTCTTTGAGTTTACTATTAATAATACTTATTACTTCTTGATTGGAAGGATTTTGTACACGCATGACATATCCTGGAGGAGCATTTTTATTGAATTCATCAACAAATCATTGGGGTGAGAATTTTTTGTCTCAAAATGATGGGAGAGTAGGACGATCCTTGCCAAATCCTTGATAGGCCCAATCGAGCATTCCCTGGAGATTGATTCCTGAACAAATATTGGTTCTCGGGAGTTGTTTTGCGAGTTTTGGTTCTCATATAACATTACTATCAAATTGTATTTCGTGTTGAACTGGTGCTGTACTTGCAGTACGCCCAGCATCATTGGCTGCAACCGAGAACGCTGGTGCAACTTTTCTAACACCTTTTCAGGCTACTGAAGCAACTTTTCAGAGTACAGCATTTCCAGATATAATATTATCGACAGTATTAGCTGCATTTTCAATTTTTCCTGCTGTAGTTGATATCTTTTTGAGTGTATTTCTCGATTCACGTGACATGACTTCGCCTGTTTTACGTCATGCAGACCCAGCTTCACGAGCTGCTTTTACTGCTGATCTTCTCGCCATATTGCTAGCTATACGGACTGCACCCCATCATCCAGCAGCGAGTGAGACCAGCATTACTAGTGAACTTGCTATATCTCATTGCTTTCAACTTGTCAGCATATTGACGATTTGCTTTATCAACTGAATTCATTTTTCACCCACAAGTTCAATAATTCCGAGTGAAGGATTATTCTCTACGAGTTCTGCAAGTTTGATTTCTCATTCTGTTTTTATGGATAAATCTGAAGAGTAAGTCATGCTTCTATACTTACCATATGTTCCTCAAAAAAATAATATTACTCCAGCTCATACATTGAGCATAAACTTCATCATGTCTTCTACGCCTGATCATAACTCTTTTTTTAATAGTAACTTCATATCTTGGATACTTTCATTTGTAAATGAAAAAGGCTTTTGTTGTATTTTATGTAATTCTTCAGGAGAAAGGGAATTTTCCTTTTTTAGATATTCTTCTGTAAAACTAGATCAATTTTCATTGGTGAGCAATTTTGAAAAATTGAATTTTTCTGCTGCCCACTTATCCTTACTGTCCCATGAAAATGTTGTATCTTTTGATTCACTATGTACTCGGTCAAATGATTTGAGTCAATCTAAACCTACAATTTGTTGAATTGCCAGTTTCATAGCTTCAGTAAAATTCTCAAATTCGAATTGATCTAGTCCAGATTCTCAGTCAGTATCAAATTTCTTAGCATTGTATTTATCCAAGCTAGGATTTCATAATTTATTATTTGCAGCTTGCTCAATAAATGCTACAACTTCTTGTTGTAATTTAGGATTATGGGTTTTACCAGGTTGTGCTATCTTTGCAAGATATGTTTTAACATCCTGAATTTCTTGTAGCTTCTGACGAGCTACCGTTTGTTCAATTTTTTCACCCTTTCCAGATGTTTCAAGATGTAGGGTATCAAGCGCCATGTTATGGAAAAGTTATATTAGTATTTTCTAGTTTTTTATCTCGTTCTTCATTTTCATGGTTTTCTTGTTTTAATATTTTGAGGGAAAGTTCTTTGAATTCATGAATAAAATCAGGATCATTTTCTACTGCCTGCGTAATAGCAGAATGAATGTATTCAATCAATGTATTTGATAGCTCGAATACAGCTAACTGAGCTCATTCAGAAAGATTATTCCAAGTTTTTTCATCTATAAAATCTTCAATAGAAAGATGTCATTTAGCAAAGTTCTCTTTTGCAGATGTGTATGTAATTTCTTTTTGCATAATCTTTATGCTACCATATTTATTTTAAATATGCAAAATTGGCACTATTTATTATGCCTGAAAACTGTTGATTTCTTCCCTCAAAAGGATATACTTTTTTATGTACTTTTTTTAAAAAAATATGGATGACATTATAAAAAAACTTCTTGCTGGCTGAGTATCTAATGATATTATTGAAGAGCTCAAGGTTTGACTCTGAAATACGTTCGAAACGGAACTTGTAAACAACGGACTCAAGGCAGCTTGAGAAAAAATCGGTATCGATACAGAGCATCTTCCGAATATCGATTTAACTAATCTCAAAGAAGTTATTACAACTGATATTACTTCTAAAAAAGAAGTTACTGAAATGATCGAAAAAGTAGGAGAAATTACCAAGCATGAACCAGGCTTTTTTGGTAAAATTAAGGCGTTTTTTACTGGAAAATAATTCAAATAAAAAAACACATCTTACGAGATGTGTTTTTTTATTTTATGAAGTTTGAATTTTTCAGGAATTTCTACACTTTTTTATACCAGAATCTACATTCTTCTCATCCATTAAGGAGTTTTTTGTTGGCGAGCTGATGTCTACCTTCTAGTGGGTGTGATGTGATAAAGCCTCCTCAAAACTCAGAAATATGTCCAACAAGCTTATTATAGATAGTATCTATTTCAGGATTTTGGAGTCGATTTCCATAGGGTGGGTTTGAGATAATGATCCCATCTGAAAGAGGAGAATCAACAAAATTACTCGTACTAAATGCGATATCCATATCAACTCCAGCACGCTTAGCATTGGACTGGGCAATTTTAATCATAGCACTATCGATGTCACTTGCTTGTACTCTATACTTTCCACTTGGATATATTTTTCATTTCGCTTTTTCTTTTACCACAGAGAGTAATTCTCGATTAAAGAATGGAAGCTCTTCCACTCGAAAGTGACGGTTAAGTCCTGGAGCAATATTTCGTGCTATCATAACCGCTTCAATTGCGATCGTACCTGAACCGCACATAGGATCTAATAGGGGAGTAGAATATTTCCAATTGGCGAATGCAACGAGGGCGCTTGCGAGATTTTCTTTAATAGGAGCTTCTCAGGCTTCACGACGATATCCACGTTTATGAAGTGGATCTCCTGTAATATCAAGGAGTATATGTGCAATATTATCGATGATAAGTATAAGAATATGTACCTCTGTACCATTGGTAATATTAGGAGTATTGAGTGTCGAGAATATAGCGCGTTGACCCACGCTTTGCAGAGTTGGAACACTCTCAAGAGTAGATCTCGTAGAAGATGCTTCGATGACAATATGTTCTTTTCCAGTCAGATATTCTCCCCAATTAATTGATGCAAGAGAATCATATAATGTATCAAAATCCTCAGTTTTTTGGCTTCCGAGTTCAATATATACCCGATTAGAAAAACGACTCCAAACGAGAAGTTCATACATATTTTCTTCTGTTCCAGTACATGATATGAGTCTGTCTTGGGCCTGAATCTCGCTACATCTGAGGCGTTCACATTCTCGTTTTACGAGAGATTCGAGTCCAGATTGACAGGTAAGTACGAGACGATATATTGATGGGTTTGTTGTTGATTGCATGAGGGAGAGTGTATAGAAAATGACTAAAATATCAAAAAGAAATCCCCTCTACTTGAGAGGGGATTTCTTATTTTTTAGATTGGTGCGCGAGATAACTGATCCAGAGTATTGATATAAAAATCACGAGTGCCATGAATGGAATTGTGATAAATCCAAACTGGAGTATACCATTGTTATCTGTACAAGCAGGAAGGAGTCATCCAACTGAACAGGGAAGTGTTACGGCTTCTCCGAGTACCCATCCACGAAAGTGATAATAGTAGTGATATCCAGCAAAAAATGTTCCAAAGGCAGCAAGTATCCCTGTGATTACATGATTCGTCTTTGTTTTATAATAGAGTGAAACTAGGATAATTATATCAATTGGAAACATAAAAATCCGTTGCCACCAGCAGAGCTCACATACTTCTAATTCAAAGTAGAGTTGGTAGGTGAGGGCTGCAACTGTTGAGAATATAGCAAAAAATCCAATGAGTTTCACAAAATGAAAGTAGGAAATATTTTGTAGCTTTTTTCTGAGTGTACTACTAAAAATATATCCAAGAAAACTCACTATAGTTATTCCTCCAACTCCCAGAACCGCCAAAGATAACAAGAATGAATATATATCTACAGTCATATTTTAATAATTTTTTAATTAAATTTTGGTGCGTAATCCGATTGATATCTCACTTCACATTCCTTAATTGTTTTCACGGCTTCTTCGACTCCAAAGAATCCATTTACCTTACATGTTCCTGGTTTCTTGAGATCTTTGTAGTGTTCCCAGTAGTACTGAGTTTCTTTTTGCCAGTGAGCTCCGAGTTGTTCATAGCTCGTGATATGATCCATACGTTTGTCATCAGCGAGTACTGCGATTACTTTGTCATCGATTTCACCTCCATCATCAAATTTCATAATTCCAATGATTCGAGCTTCAATAAGACATCCTGGAGCGAGTGGCTCAGTGACTCCAACGATTTCAATATCAAGTGCATCGCTATCATGATCCCAAGTACATGGAATTGCACCATAAGCAAACGGATAGGCAAGTGATGAAAAACCTACACGATCGAGTTTGAGCGTTCCAGTTTCAGTAATAATTTCATATTTATTGATAGTAGAAGAATTAATCTCTACAAGAGCATTGAGTCTGAGTTTTGATTCGTCAGCAAATGCTGGAAGAACATGTAATAAATTAAGCATAACTTTGCTTGGTGCCATATCGATATTAGCCATGGTATTTGGAGAATATTATTAAAAATAAGTATGCCTAGTCTATGAAATCCAACAAAAAAATCAACCCCAAGAGAATATTGGAGTTGATTTAATTATACTGTATTAATTAATTTCGTAGTTGATAGATACATTAGTACTTACTTCCATTTGTCCAGCCGATACGGTTCCTCCTACATTTGCAGAATCAGCCATTACTGACTTCATCATCTGATTTGCATATGGAGCAACGTAGTTTTGACTTTCACTAATAGACATCACTTTTCCAACCTTGATTCCAGTAGCCTTAGCCATTTCTTCTGCTTTTTGCTTTGCTTTTGCTATAGCAAGATTGCGAGCTTCTTTATAAAATTCAGTTTTATCATCGATATCATACGATGTATTTTGAATTTGTATTCCTGAAATAGTGCTAACTCCAGCAAGAATTTTATCTACTGATTCTAAATTTCGAATCTTTATACGAAGTCCATGAGTAGCATTAAATCCATCAATTGTTGTCTTTCCATTGTCATAGTTATAATTTGGATTAATTCCAATATTGATACTTTGCATATCTTTATCGAGGATTCCATTTTCTTTCATGAGTTTTTGTATGCTTCCAATTTTTTGAGTCACTGCCTTGAATCCTTCTTCGGTAGTTTTTGTTTTTTCTTGTGCAACTACTTCGAGGATAAATGTATCAGGTTTAACGAATACTTGACCATCGCCATTTACAGAAATACTGTTTTGGTTAGTAGTAGTAATTGTAGTTGTATGACTGAGGCTCTGTCCAACAAACCACGCTGCAGCAATGATAGATAGTCCTATAATAAGAGGAGAAATAGTATTATTCATAATGAAAAATAAAAAAATAAAATGTATAAAGCCTAGGTAAGCTCAGTACTTATGACTAGTATATATAAAAATCGTGACAAATACAGTAATGAAAAATATAAGCATAATTTTGCATTTTTTTTGAGTCTCTGTATGATGGCTTCATTATAAATGTATTTCTATGTTTTCGAGCAAGAAACCCAAGAAGCCAAAAGCAAAGAAAATCTTATTCATGACTGCCGCATGAGCTCATAATCTCT
>JAIESH010000114.1 GCA_019746175.1 Candidatus Altimarinota bacterium | reverse complement strand
CTCTGCCTTTGATCTTTCAAGAGTGATATCTTCGAATTTCTCTTCAGAGTCCATAACACGATCTGAAGTGTTTCCTTGAATAAGGTTCTTAAGACGCATAGCAACGTTTGTTGCTCCTCGTCCACCTCGTTTCATTTCGTGTTTTACCACAAGGAGAAGTTCTCCGTTAAGTCTGATTACTGTACCTGGACGAGCTTGCATAGCGGTCTTCATAGTGTATATAAGTGATGGGATAGAAACAAAAATTTGTGCCCTGAGTATAGGCACAAATTGAAAAAAAGCAAAAGAAAAACAGCCTACGAATGGAAGGCTGCTTTGAGAATTGCTTGTTCAATTTCTTTTTCAAGTTCTGTTTGTATATCCTTCATAAGAATCAGATCCGTAAGTGTTTTTTTCTTATTAAGAAATACTTGTTTTTCTTGGTATGCTCTGATTTTGATAGCAGAAAAAAATACAGCATAATACACAGAGACCATGAGAATAATTCCAAAAATTATAATTCATAGTAATATATACCAATCTGTTTGCACTTGAAATTGGTATAAACTCAGATTCTCATATACGTACTGAAATTGATTAAGCGTGGTATCCATATTAAAATATTATTTACTTTCAACGAGTTCTCCGAAGATAATATATCGTTCAAGTGTAGTTCCAACTGGCCAACATGTCATGAGCGATATTTCTTTTTTCTTTGAATCACGTGCTGCTAGAACCTTAGTATCACCCGGATCAACAATTGCTCGGTCTGTTATTTTATAAGTATATTTATTTTGATCATAATATACAATGATTTCATCATTTTTTTCGAGAGTATTAAGAAGCGCAAATACATCATTATAATCACTCACTACCCAAGGATAATTTGAAGAGTGTCCAAATATAAATGCATTACCAACTTCACCGGGACGAGCTGTTCCTGGATAGCGAACTACTCATTTTTTAAGTTCCTCCATAAAAATATTCTGAAGCTCACCATATTTTGCTTTTGTATCATGATTAACATCAATAAGAGGAATATTCTTCCCAAGCTTAGGGATAATAATTCGATTTTCATATGGAGCCACTATAAAGTTTGCTGCTGATGATTCAGAGATTCCACTCAGTAGTCTATCAGACTTATAAGATCTTGAGTAGATAATATCAGGATCAGTAAGGGCCACTTGTTCAGTAATTGTTTCGAGTGAACGTTGATCTGAGAGTTCTGCAGCATGAATCTCAATACTAGAATTCATGAGTGCCTGTTCCATATTATCCTGAAGGGTCATCAAATGATTTGGATTTACCCAATTTGTTATGATGGCACTATAAGCAGAAAAATTGAGCACTCCCATAAAAGAAGCAAAAATTGATCCCGTCATGATAAGATACATAGACGTCAATTTTAAAGCTCTGAGTATCTTGGCACCCGTTCGTTTTTTAATCGGATGACCGTGTTCTATTTTATAATATTGGAGGAGCGGATCGTATGGCATAGTAGAGATTTATGTGTATGAATTTGTGTTACGAATTAACAATATCATATATTTTGTTTCCTTGCAAAAAATCCACTACTTTTTAGTATGAAAAAAGTTTGACAAATACAGATATATCCATAATATCCCGAAGAATTTTTTACTCTTATTACCCCTGCACCATGATTTGCTACTCTATCAAAAAAGACGGTGAAACCAACGAAAAACTTATTCTTCGCTATAAGAAGGCATTTTTCCAAACTCGTACTGCTAACCAACTCCGAAATAGTCAAAATCACACTCGTAAACTTTCATACCGAAAGATTCGTGAAAAAGCAATTATTCGTGAATACTATCGCGCTGTTGCAAAATAATTATATAAAAAAACCTCCAAAAATGTTTGGAGGTTTTTTTATTATCTATAGTTTATTTATTAGACAGAGTTTATTTATTAGACAGCATCAAATGATTTTTTTTCAAAAGCCCAAGCAGCTAAACCAAGAATAATAGTTGTATAAATTAGTGACATTAGATATGCCAAATAGTACACATTCAGATTTATAACTGCTGTTGTCGCTACCAAATTTTTGAGATTCAATGACTCAAGATTTGGGAAAAATACAAGAATCCCTTGCGCAAAATACAAATAAAAATGATTACCGAATCGTAGAGCATATTCGAGTACTGCATACCCTCAATGCCCTATAATGGCACATGCAATAGTCATAAACATAGCGAGTCCTGGTGAGACAATTGTAGAGAAAAACAAACTGAGTGAAAGAAGTGAAAGAAGTTTTAGAAAGATTCAAACAATAGAAATAAAAAATATATTATCTAATACAACTCATTGTGAGAGTAATATTCCAGTTAATATAACAAGTTCTATGCAGATTACCAATAGTAATATTGTGGCAAATCCGATAAATTTCCCAAAAATAATTGATCATCTTCTAATTGGCTTTGAGAGCATGAGATATATTGTGCGACCTTCAATCTCTCGAGCAATGAGTCCTCCTGCCAAGAATAATATAACCGCAAACCCTGAAAGTTCGATAAAAGAAAGTCCAAAATCTACAATAACTCGTTTATTTTCTCCGAGTGAAAGAGAATTAAGTCCAAATGATAATAATATCAAAACAATGGAAAGAAAGATAATGAGAGAGAAAAGTCGATTACGAATCAATTCTCTAAATGTATTGAGAGCGATATTAAACATATTTTAAATTTAGATCAAATTTTTGATGATTTGTTGCTGCATGAGCCGGAGATCTTCCATGTCTGCTTGTGGACGTGAAACAAAATTCACATCAGATATCCGATTCGTGGGAATCAGATGATAATGACAATGTGGAACTTCATATCATATAAAAAGAGTACATACTCTGGTGCAATTAGTAGCTTCTTTTATGGCTGGAGCCAGTTTTTTGGCTGTTTGAAAAATTGCTGAATAAAATGGTTCCGGTACATCTGCAAAATGATCCACTTCACATTTTGGAACAATCAATGTATGTCATGGTTGCTGTGGGAAAATATCTAAAAATGCGTAGGTATATTCATCTTCATAGAGTTTGAAAGATGGAATTTCTCAGGCGATAATTTTGGTAAAAATTGTAGACATAAATTATAATCACATATTATGAAAAGTTCTGAGAACTGACTGAGGGAGTGGGTGTGTCGATAAAAACTCCTTAACCCTATCTACCATTTCAAAAGGAGTTGTAGCTATATGGAGTAGATACTCAGAACTCCATTCAGTTTCGGGTTTATTGTCTAAATTGCTCATATTTAGGATAAATTAATTGAGATAAATTTTTGATTTCCATTGATAAAATCGCGAATAAGCTGTGATTTTTTTCATTCGAGTTTCACTTTTTCCAAAGTTAATATTCATTCGCCACAAGCCACTCATATTTTTCCATCACTCATTTTCACTACAAGACCTGCTGATAATACTTGAGTGTATTCATTAATATATCCCACTTCTTCGAGGAGAAATCTTTTATTCTCATAAGTGGTACATATTCCTGGCCAAGGAGTATAGGCTTGCCACATTTGATAGATTTCTTTTGCGCTTTTATTCCAATCTATTATACCATCTTCCTTTTCAATCTTAGAACAGTAAGTAGCATGACTCGAATCTTGTGGCAATGAAGTGATTCATCCAAGTTCTAGTTCCCTGAGTGTTTGAAGTAGAGCCTCTCCTGAAATAACAGCGAATTTATCAAACAACGTTGCTGATGTTTCAGTTGCTTCTATAGGAATCGTGCGAATTTTGAGAATATCTCATTCATCCATTCCTACGCTCATCTTCATAATAGTTACACCAGTTTCTTGTTCTCCATGAAGTAGTACTGCTTGTATAGGCGAAGCACCTCTATACTTTGGCAAAATTGAACCATGAACATTGATACACATTTTTTTGGGCGTATCAAGTAATGTTTGTGGAACAATTTTTCCGTAGGCAACAACTATAAAATAGTCACAATTATAAGAAGCGAGATCTTCTAGAAATTGTGGATTTCTTCGCACTGACAAAGGTGTAAAAACAGGAATGTTATTCTCTATGGCAAGTTTTTTTACTGGGGTTGCTTGCAGTTCTCCTGATCTGCCTATAGATTTATCAGGATTCGTTACGGCAAATACCACTTCTACATCAGGCGCTTCGATCAAATCCTGAAGTACTGAAGCCGAAAGAGATGGGGTTCAAAAAAATCAAATACGCATACTCTGAGTATAGAAAAACATCGATTGAAAGCAAACCAAAGTGAGAATGTTTGCATTTTTTACATCGTTTCGATATACTGAAATAAATTATCTTTTCTTATTATGTTAATTCGTATTATTTTCGTATTATTTTCACTATTTTTATCTCTAGGAAGCCTATCTGCAGCGTGAAATACCGATAACAATGTTAGAGAAGTGAATATAAGTGATAGTGGTCATTCCAATGATGAACTAAATAGCTTTATTGGACCATTACGGAGTTTCTTTTTTAGTGATTCCGGAAGTGGTTCCGAAGGGATACTCTGAGCCTTCACGACTATTGCCTTTCAGATAAAGAATTTTTTTATTGGAGTTGCTATATTATTTCTTATTGTTGGTGTACTGAAACTCCTTTTTTCATCAAGTGATGAGGAAAATGTTAAAAAATGGAGAAACAACATTATATGGACTTCTGTTGGTATATTTGTTATGCAAATAGCCTTCTCAGTATGGAATACTCTGATATTAAGAAGTGATAGTGATATAATTGGAAGTAGTTTTGGATGGGACTTTTGGATAAATATCTTTGCACCAATAGTAAACTTACTTCAGATGCTCGCAGCATTTGGATTTCTATTTATGGCTGTTTGGGCTTTTTTTATGTTGGTGACTGCTTGAGGTGATGAAGAAAAATCGAAAAAGGCAAAAAACACTATTTTATACGCCATTGTTGGATTTCTTCTTATTCGAATTCCTTATGCTATTGTTAAGGCATTTTATGGTCGCCCTGGATGTGAAAATAGCTGAGGCGGATTCATAACTCTCGGTACTTGTGACATTAAGAGTGTTGATCTATCTTCTGGTATTGGTATTATCTGAAAAATATTTACTTACTTCAATACATTTCTCTCGGTTATTTGTGTAATCTTGATTGTTTACGCAGGATGGCTCGTACTCATCTCTGGTGGTGAAGAGGAAAAGCTCAAAAAAGCAAAAAATACTATCCTCTATATTGTAATAGGTTTTGTTATACTAGTAGCGAGTCATGCAATATTCCGATTCTTTATTCTTAAGGGATAACTTGATTCGGTTTTACGATTCTATTTCATAAAAACTACTTATCTCGTGTCTCAATTTTTATTCATATTTATAGCAACAGTCTGAGTACTTGCGATACTCTATTTTCACATACGAAAACGGATTGCCATGGACCGATCTCTCGGAATGGTATTTCTCAGGGTCATCATAGCTCGAAAAGATAGTGACATGGATGAGAAAAAAGAAACCGTAAAAGATTTTCGTGAACAGATATCTATAATGGAACAGCTTTTTGCGAGTCTCAAGTCACTTCATTCGAGCGCATTTAAGAGTTGGTTTTTTGGACAAGAATATATTTCTCTCGAGTATGTTGCCCACCAGAATGAGCTCTACTTTTATATTGTAGTACCAAAAAAATCTAAGCTTCTTGTAGAAAAACAAATTATTGGTTTTTACCCTGATTGTCTTATTGAAGAAACTCCAGAAGTGAATATTTTTGAAGGACGTAGTGTGGTTCGCGGAGAGATCATGACCATGAAAAAGCCACAACAATTCCCGATTCGTACATATACCAAGCTCGAATCTGATAGTATGAATGGACTTCTGTCTGCCCTCTGAAGTCTTGATGCAGATGAATCTGCTTGTATTCAAGTACTTCTTCGTCCGGTAGATGATGATTGGCAAGAATCTATCAAAAAAATTATTCGAAAAAGTGAAAAAAACCATGGAAGTCATTTTCATTTTTCACTCAATCCTCTTGTATGGATTGGAAAGATCATCGATGTTATGATCAGTGATCCTGAAGACTCTATGAAGCATTCTGAAGATGAGAAAAACCCAGAAGAAGAAGCCATAGATGAAGATGGTCTCATGAAAGAAAAAGTGAAAAAAACAGGGTATAGAGTGACAATTCGTATCATTGTAACTGGTAATGATGCACATGAAATTGATACCGAACTCAAGAGTATTATTTCAGCATTTTCACAATTTGCTTCTCCAACCTACAATAGATTTAAGGCAATGAAACGAAAGAGTCTATCTCTTCTAGTAGAACACTATATTTTTAGGCAATTTGCTTGGTGGCAAAAGGCCCCCATTCTCAATAGTGAAGAACTCGCTACTATATATCATTTTCCACATAGCAAGTATAATAAACAACCAGAAATTCGTTGGCAACGATTCAAAGTAGTCAAAGCTCCAGTACAAACTCCAAAGGAAGGACTCTATATTGGAGACAATGTATTTCGTGGTGAAACTAAGAAAATATATGTAAAAAATGAAGACCGCTTTAGACACTTTTATGTAATTGGACAAACTGGTACTGGTAAATCGTCAATTCTGCAGGTGATGGCTCGTCAGGATCTCAAGAATAAGCGATGAATTGCCGTTATGGATCCACACGGTGATCTTGCTCGAGACCTTCTGAATTTTATACCAAAAGAACGCGCCGATGATCTCATCTACTTTGATCCAGGAGATCTGTCTCGTCCTATGGGACTCAATCTTCTCGAGGCAAATAGTGAAGATGAGAAACAGATGGTAGTCGCTGATGCAACCAATATCATGATCAAGCTCTTTGGTGGTGAAATATTTGGTCCGCGTATTCAAGATTACTTTCGAAACGGTTGCCTCACTCTGATGGATTGTCCAACAGGTGGTGCTATCACCGATCTGATTCGACTTTTTACAGACGATAACTTTCAGAGAGAACGTCGTACTACACTCAAGAATCCAATTGTAAGAACTTGGTGGGATCATACATATGCGAAGATGGGGGATCGGGAAAAATGAGAAATTATTCCATATTTTGCCGCAAAATTTGGACAATTTATTACCAATACGCTCATGCGTAATATTGTCGGTCAAACCAAGAGTGCTTTTGATATTGCTGATATCATGAACAATGAGAAGATCCTTTTTGCGAGCCTATCAAAGGGTATTCTTGGTGACCTCAACTCAAATCTTCTTGGTCTCATCCTCGTATCTAAGATTCAGATTGCTGCGATGAAGCGTCAACAGATGGCATCGGCTGATCGTAAAGATTTTTTCTTATATATCGATGAATTCCAGAACTACGTAACTGATTCCATTGAATCTATTCTATCAGAAGCTCGTAAGTATCGCCTTGGTCTCGTCATTGCTCACCAATACCTCGGACAACTTCAGAAATCTGACGCACTTACCAAGTCTAATCTCAATCTAAAAGATGCGATATTCGGTAACGTGGGAACGATGATGACATACAAAATTGGTCCTGAAGATGCAGAAATGATGGGAAAACAATTTGCACCTGTCTATTCTGATCAAGACTTCGTAAATATGGACAAATTCAAGGCCGCTATCAAGCTTTCCGTTGATGGACAACCAACGCCTGGTTTTTCACTCAATGTGCCACTTCCATGGCTTGAAAAATGAGATAGTGTCACTGGAAATGCTCTGCGTGAACTCTCACGTCTCAAGTATGGAAGAGAACGTGAATTTGTAGAAAAAGAAATTATATATAGAATTGGCTCATCTTCCTAATATTATGACTTACCGAAGTATCACATCTCTCTGTATTC
>JAIESH010000074.1 GCA_019746175.1 Candidatus Altimarinota bacterium | reverse complement strand
TCCCCAATAGCTCAGCGGTAGAGCAACCGGCTGTTAACCGGTAGGTCATTGGTTCGAATCCAATTTGGGGAGCCATAATAGATCTTAAAAAAACCTAGGTAAAACTAGGTTTTTTTATTGCTTTAAAAGAAGAAACCTTGACTAATAAATCTAGCTAAGTAAACTCATTAAAATTTATATAATCAAATACATGATAGAAGAACTAGTACAGAGAGTTATTCAGACACATCCAGATTTTACATATGATGAAGTATTAGAATTTTGTAATCAATTTTTAAATTCCATAACAGAGAAAATCAAGGAAGAAACCAAATTAAAAAGGCTTGTTAAATATATAGAAAAGGAATTTGAATTGGAAAGCATTAATCTCGAGAAAACCTCAAACAAAATATACAATCTTGATACTATTCCAGAATATCTCTTTGGATGAAAAACAGAGATAGCTTCAAGCCTTATAATAATAAGCGATTTAATAAAAAATATAGATCAGACTGAATTATTTCAAAATGCTTCCATGCAAATTAATAAAATCGATAAAGTTGCACTCATATGAAAAAATGGAGCTGGAAAAACAACATTACTCAAAATGATCATAGGACATGACACTGATTATAAAGGAAAGATAGATATGGCAAAATGACTCAAGATTTGATATCTTTCTCAGGATTTATTCTGGAAAGATACAAACAATACTCTTGAAGAAGAAATGATGATGGTATTTCCAGAAATTACAGAAAAAATTAATAGATTAGCTGAAATTGAATATGATAAAGACTTTTGGGAAGAAACAAGCAAAATAAAAGAATATCTCAAAGAAAACGATTGATATAGAAGATATGATTTACAAAAAGATATACTCAAATATTTTTGATTTCAGGATATTCAACTCAAACTCAATGTACTAAAGTTATCTGGATGAGAGCAAACCAAAGTACAAATAGCAAAATTCATGATTACAGAGGTTGATCTCCTTATTCTAGATGAGCCTACCAATCACCTAGATATAGAAGGCATCTTATTCCTTGAAAAATTCTGCAAAAATTGGAAAAAGGCAATTATTTCGATATCTCATGATATTCGTTTTATAGATAATACCGCAAATAGGATTATAGAAATTTCTGAAAAATTACTTAACAATTACCCTGGAGGGTATGAAAAATACAAAATTGAAAAAAAACTTAGGTATGATAAACAACTGAAAGATTATGAAACTCAGAAAAAAGAATTAGAAAAACAAGAAGAATACATTAATAGATTTAGATACAAAGCAAGTAAAGCTGCTTGAGTCCAAAGCAGAATTAAACAAATCAATAAGATTGAAAAGCTTGAGGCACCGTCAGATGAATCGAATGTTAAAAACATAACAGCAGAAACAGCAACACGTCTTCCAGAAAAAGTTATCGAACTAAAAAATATATCTATTTGATATAACAATGAATCTATTTTGGAATATATGGATGAAATTCTTATAAGAAAGAATGATAAAATTGGGATAATTGGAAAAAATGGAGCAGGAAAAACAACATTTTTAAAAAGCTTACTCGGAGAATTACCATTGATACAATGAGATATTTTTATAAGTCCAAATATTAACATAGGATCTTACTCACAGATATTATCAAGTTTAGATATGGAAAAAAGTATTATTAATGAACTAGCAAAATTTCATTCAAATCAAAATGAAATTAGAAATATGCTCGGATGACTACTTATATCTGGAGATAAGGTTGATCAAAAAATAAAAACACTTTCCGGTTGAGAAAGGGCAAAAGTTGCATTAACCAAAATGCTACTCACAAAACCAAATGTTATCATAATGGATGAGCCAACGAACCATCTTGATATACACTCAAAAGAAGCCATTAAGTACATGTTAGAAACCTTTAATGGAACGAGCATAATCGTATCACACGATAGAGATTTACTCGAATTCACATCTAATAAAGTTTGGTATATCAATAATAAAAATATAAAAATCTACAATGATACTGAAAAATGATTTCTTGAAATATATAAACAGTAAGTATGATTTTTCATACTAATGAGATATTTATAATCATACTTTTCATACTAAATAATAACAATACATGAATCATCTAAATATAAACATAAATTCTTTCGAAAGAGATTGAGAAATCATATTATGAAATGTGAATATTATCATCAATCAAAATGATAGGATGGCATTAATATGAAGAAACTGAATAGGAAAAAGTACTCTAATGAAAATCATATCAGGACAAATAGAGGAATATGATGGGAATATAGATAATGTAGGGTGAATGACTCTTGGATACCTGGAACAAATACACTTTATAGATGAAAATAAAAGTATTCGAGATGAGCTTCGAGATGCTTTTTCAGAGATAAGAAAAGTTGAGAAAACTATAGAATTAGAAGAAAAAAAAATGAGTGAAACAGGAGATTATATTCTCTACACTGAAGCTATAGAAAGATATAAGCTCATCGGATGATATACCTATGAAAATGAGATAGAACGGGTAGCTCGTGGTATATGAATATTTCAATTACTCGAAAAAAAATTATCAGGTATATCTGGCTGAGAAAGAACAAAAATTGCTCTTGCTAAGATTCTTCTCTCTAAACCTGAATTCTTACTTCTTGATGAACCAACAAACTTCATAGATCTAGGTAGTGTTGAATGGCTAGAAAATTATCTAGAACATACATG
Source organism: Candidatus Altimarinota bacterium (assembly GCA_019746175.1). Taxonomy (GTDB): domain Bacteria; phylum Patescibacteriota; class Gracilibacteria; order BD1-5; family UBA2023; genus JABFSX01. The sequence goes on along the minus strand of JAIESH010000074.1, from coordinate 4,897 downwards.
GAAAGGATGATATCTGATCGTATCTCATGATCGAGAGTTTTTAGATAGAACATGTACTGCTACTATTGAAGTCTTATGAAAAAATTGAATCAAAATATATCATTGAGATTATACATATAGTGTTGATGAGAGAGAGAAACTGAATTCTATTCAAGAGAAAAAATTCGAAGAACAACAAGTACTTATAGAAAGTGAAAAAACTCTAATCAATAGGTTTAGAGCAGGGTCACGAGCAGGATTTGCCAAAAGTAGGGAACGCGCACTAGATAAAATGGAAATACTTGATAAAGTAGAAACAAAAATTGAGGTAAATTTTATTTTCTCATATGATAAATACTCACCTGAAACAATTCTCAAAATAGAAGATGCTTTTATAGGAAGAAAAGAGCCATTATTCTATATAAGAAGTGTACATATCTCAAAATGAGAAAAAATAGGAATTGTATGAGAAAATGGTGTCTGAAAAAGCACATTTATAAAGACAATTCTAGGACAAATGAAGGCTCTTGAATGATATGTACACATTCATGAGAATGCAAGAGTACTCTACTTTTCACAATTACATGAAACTCTTATATTAGATAAAAGCATCTATGATAACTTCGTAACTCATGGACTCCCCTATTCTCGCGAGAGAATATGAAGTATCATTTCTACTTATGGGTTCGCCTTTCATGATACCTCGAAAAAAGTACATAATCTTTCTGGCTGAGAAAGATCAAGATTATTATTTGCTTTATTATCACAAAACAGCTTTGCATGGAAACAAGATGTATACTCTGAAAATTCTAACTTACTTATACTTGATGAACCAACCAACCATCTCGATACCGATACAAGAGAAAGTTTAGAAAAAGCATTAAGAGAGTATCCATGAGCCATATTATTTATCTCACATGATCGATACTTTGTAAATAAGTTAGCACAAAAAATATGGATTATTGAAGATGGTGAACTCATGATTTCTTATGGAAACTATGAAGACTATAGATATAAAAGAGAACGTTGAATTGATCTTGATATGTCGCTATTCAATCTTGATGGTGAACTTGATCTTGTACTTGAAGAAAAACTCTGAATAGTCGAAGCTAGAAGAATAAAAGAAAAATTTGCCAGAAGAAGAAAGAAAAAATAATTCTTTAATCAAAAATCCCCAATTGTATAATTGGGGATTTTATATTTATGGAGTATTATATACCACCTCAAGCGAGGGCTGGATCAAGTGACTTAAGTATAAGTACAGTTCCTTGTTGTAATCTTACTTGTGTACCATTATTTTCAGAACGATACTGTACAGCAACAGTACCGGTACTAGTAACATTGAATGTTCACTTCATAAGAATAGCATAATCAGTAGAGGCTACTGGTACATCTGTGGTTATCACAGGAGTTCAAGCGGAAACAAAAGATGATTCAAACATAGAACTAGTGGTTAATTGAGCACTAACTGTACCGATAAAATCAGTAGTCGTAGCTGAAATATTAGCAAGTGTAATGCCAATACCATTTGCAGTAGCTGCTGATTGAAATTTTCCAATAAGTTCAAAAGTATAAGGACCAACTGGAAGTGGGGTACTTGTAAGTGCAGTAACAGTTCAAAGTGTATTACTTGAGGTAGAGTCTCCAGCAGACATTCTATAAATATACGTTCCTGTACCTGTTGTTGCAGATTGCCAAGAAGCTACACCATTTGCATCAGATTTAAGGTATTTTCCAGCTCATTGATTTCAATCAATAATTTGAATTGTACCACCTGAAAGTGTAAGTTTTTGTCCAGGAGTACTTGTTCCGATACCAATATTTCCAGCAACTCAGTAAATCCAATTGCCAATAGATAGTTGATTAGACGAAGTAGCTGATGGAACAACTGCAGCATATCAGATAGCAATATTATTAGAACCTGATGTAATTGCACTACCAGCATTATAACCAATTGCGGTATTATTTATTCCGGTAGTTGCAAATAATGCACCATGTCACATAGCAGTATTAAATCATCCAGAAATAACACTTGCAAGTGCACTATTACCTATAGCAGTATTTGATATTCATGTAGTATTTAGAAGCAGTGCTGAGACTCAAAGTGCTGTAGTAGATACTTGTGTACCATTACCACCTCTTCAGAGTATAAGATTATTCAATGAAACATTTCCATTTTGCAACACACGAACACGCTCAATATTATTTGTCTTAAGTACAAGGTCCATAGAATTTAGTGAGCCTAGAAAATCTGTAGAAGAAATAGTATTTCATGACCTACTCCATTCAGTTAAGCTTGCTGGAACATTTGACCATGAAGCTAGACCTGTAGCATCAGAGATAAGTACTTTACCATTTCCAGGTACTCCTCCAGTAATCTTAATCTGTCCAGTTAACTCAAGTTTAGCAGTTGGGTTTGCTATTCCAATACCTATATTACCACCTGAACCATAGATCCAGTTTCCAATAGAAAGTTGATTTGAGGCTGTCGCACTATTCACCTGTGCACCATTACCTATAGCAATGTTATTCGATCCGGAAGTAATCGCATTACCAGCATTATAGCCAATGGCTGTATTGCTTCATCCGGAAGTAATAACTTGAAGAGATTGATATCCTATAGCAGTATTATTAGAACCAGAGACATTAGCATTAAGAGCACTTACTCAAAGTACAGTATTACCAAGTATACTTGCAGTACCACGACCCAAGATCATACCATTTATAGAAAGATTACCATCAGTAGCATTGATGCGGAGTCTTTCTACGTTATTAGTTCGGAATACGAGTGGATTAGTATCAATAGTTCCAACAAAGTTGGTAGTTGCAACCATGCCTGTATTACCTACTATAGACCAATTTCATAGAGCCCCACTAGAACCAGCAAGAGCTTGCCAACTTGCAAGACCTGTTGCATCCGATACAAGAACCTTACCATTTCCAGGACTTCCTCCTGCAATACGAATAGCCCCATTAACATCAAGTCTTGCTCCTGCCGTTACAGTATTGCTACCTACTGCCATATTACCAGCAATAATAGCACCTGAAACTGGAGGAGTAGTTCAAGCATAACCAATAGTAATACCAGAACTCGAATGAATCACGGAATCTGTCCAAAATGATTTATTATTATAAACTCTTACCCATGTACTATCTGTCATCCAGATTCATCATCCGTAAGACTCACTATACCATCCTTGATTATTTCGAGTTCTGATCCAACCTGAAGCAATAAGATCACCATTAACATCAACTCTATATGATGGATTATTTGTACCGATACCCAGAGATCATGTACTAGTCATTCTCATTCGTTCTACATTATTAGTACGAAATACCAATGGTATACTATCCGTAGTACCAACGAAGTTTGCTAATGGATCAGTACCAGCATTACCAGCTATTGCCCAAGGAATAGCCGCAGCACCTGAAGGGGTCTGCCAACTTGCAAGACCAGTTGCATCAGACATAAGAACTTTACCATTTCATGGAACACCTCAGGTAATCTTAATTTGTCAAGCTACTTCAAGACGTGCTCATGGATTGCTAGTGGCTATACCAATATTTCCTCCTGAACCATAAATCCAGTTTCCAATAGAAAGTTGACTTCAGGCTATAGCACTAGGCACTTGTGCATTATAACCAATCACTATATTACTAGATCCGGAAGTTATATTAGCACCAGCAAGTACACCTATAGTAGTATTATTGGATCATGAAACGTTATTAAATAATGCCTGATATCAAACTGATGTATTGCTTTGAGTGGCTAGATTTTTATGAAGAGATTGATATCAAACTGATGTATTAAACTGACCAGTAGTATTTGCCAAAAGTGATTGATATCAAACTGATGTATTTGCTGTACCTCATTGATTAGCCTGGAGTGATGAATGACCGATTGCTGTATTACTAGAACCAATTGTATTAGATTGAAGCGATTGGAAACCAATTGCCGTATTATTAGAGCCTGTGGAATTTAGAGTTAAAGCAGATCTTCATACTGCTGTATTACTAGAACCAATTGTATTAGAAGCAAGAGCTGCATATCATAATGCCATATTTGAAAATCCGGTAGTATTTGCAGCAAGTGTATTCAATCAAATCGCTGTATTAGAATATCCGGTAGTATTTGCAAAAAGGGAATTTGATCAGATACCAAGGTTTTCTGTACCATAGAATATTGGATCAATTCAAGCTCATGTTCCCATAGTAAAGTTACCAGCACTAAGTCCAATAAATAGATTAGTACTTGGAAATTGGGTTCGTGTATAATTATGGATAAATCTATTTCAATTACTATATATAACACCAGTGGAAGCACCTGTAGTTGCAGGAATATTTATCGATCTACTGATATCAAGTTGTTGAGTTGGATTAACTACTCATAATCCTATATTTCCTGCTATTCAACCAAACGCAGCAGGTAAACTAGTAGCAAAAATAGTGTTTCAAATATTCATAGTACCATTTGATGCTGCGGATTGTGCACGTGCATCAGCACCTAACATAATATTATTAGAGCCTGTAGTTAGATTAGATCAAGCACTATACCCAATTGCAGTATTATTGGAACTTGTAATACTTCAAGTGGCATTTATATCAAGAGCATCAAGTCACAGCGCCACATTGCGAGTACCACGAAAATGCATAAGTGGAGCTGTACTTGCTCATGTCCATATTTCAAAACGACTATCAGGGAAGGTTGTCCCAATACCAACATTTCCTCAACCAGTAATTGCCTGAAGTTGTGAATTAAATCCATTATTAATAAAAAGATATTCTGGATGATTTGTTGGTACAGATAATACCTTTTGCCATGGACTTGGAGTTATTCCGTTAGCTAGATATAGTCAGCCAGTACTAGTTGATCCGCTAAAGAATCAACTACGAGCAAAAAGTGGAGCATCACCACGTG
>JAIESH010000026.1 GCA_019746175.1 Candidatus Altimarinota bacterium | reverse complement strand
AAATCATCGAACACGCAGTAAAAACCGCTTACAAAAGAGATTACGCAAGCAAAGATGCTTACGTATATGTAAAACTCGATATGGTCTCTGGTAAGCTTGATGTATCAGTTGAGAAGACTATCGTTGAAGAAGTTGAAGATGAAACTGTAGAAATTAGCTATGAAGATGTTGGTGGAGAAGAAAGTGGATATGCTATCGGTGATACTGTTGAAATTGATGTATCTGAAGAACTTCTTGAAAGTGATGGATTCGGACGTATTGCTTCTCAGGCTGCAAAACAAGTTATTGTTCAAAAAATCGGAGAAACTGAAAAAGAAAAACTCTACCATCTTTTCAAAGATAAAGTTGATACTATCGTAAATATGCGAGTTGAACTCGTTGAAAAAAATCGTGTAGTATTTGATTACAATGGTCATCAGGTAGTTCTTCCTCGTAGCGAACAAAACTCTAAGGATAAATATATCCCTGGACAACGCATGAATCTCTATATTCGTGGATGTGAGATTGATCCAGTTACTGGTCCTCGTGTAATTCTCTCTCGTAAAGACAAAGAACTCGTAGTAAAATTATTTGAAATGAGTACTCCAGAACTTGAAGAATGAGTTGTTGAGATTGTTTCTATTGCTCGTATGCCGGGAGTAAAAACAAAAATCATCGTCGCGTCAGACGATGAAGATGTAGATCCAGCTGGTTGTCTCATTGGACCAAAAGGTATGCGCGTACGAACTATCGTTGATGAACTCTTTGGTGAAAAAATTGATATTCTCAACTATACTACCAATCAAAAAGAAATGGTTCGTAGGGCTCTCGTTCCTGGTATCGTTGAAGATATTGAAATAGATGAAGCAAATACTACTATCCGTGCTACAGTGAAAGATGAAGAAAAGGCAAAAGTACTCGGACGTGGTGGAACAAATATCAATATTGCAGGAGATCTCCTCGGATATCGTATTTCCCTTACAACTCTTCCTCCTGTCGAAGGTGTTTCTGTAGCAGCAGAATCAGATGATGTATAATAATCCAAAATAAAATCCCTCAATTCTGAGGGATTTTATTTATTTTATTTTACATTCAACTCGTTCGATCACATTATCATCTACTTCGAGAACCTTAAGAATTAACTCTGCATTAGTTCCAAATGAAACAATACTTCATACTTGTGGGAATCATTCTTCTTCAGCCATGAGTACATATGAAATAGTTTCTCACATATATTCTTCAGGTAAATCAATCATATCTGGTGTGAGATTATATTCCTCTAAAATATCATCAATAAGAACAGATCATATAGCTTCTATGGTGCCATCTTTGGATTTTCGCATATAGATTTCTTCTTTGTCTTTTTCATCCTTAATATCACCAAAAACTTCCTCAAGAACATCTTCCATAGTTACTACCCCTGCAGTTCCTCCATGTTCGTCGAGAACAAGTGCAATATGTCGACGTGATTTTTGGAATTTTTCAAACAAATCATCAAGTGGTTGTGTGAGTGAAACTTTCATTATCTTCTCAAGATCTAGACTTGAAAGATGTGCACTACCATGTCATTCTCTTTGAAGGTGAAATGCTTCACGAAAAGTAATCACAGAATCTACATCATCGGTATTCTTTCAACATACAGGAATACGTGAATGTGATGATTGCATCAGAAAATCACAAGCTTCATCAATCGTCATATCCAAAGAAAGAAATTCTACATTAACTCGTGGTGTCATAACAGAATCTGCTGTCATGTCTGATAAATTGAGTAGATTTTTAATCTGTCTTTTTTCATCTTCTTCAACGGCACCTCCGGCATGAGACATATCAATAAAAGCATCAAGCTCTTCTTCACTTACCTTAGTTCCATGCATTTCAAGTTTTCAACCAGTAACCCATGAAAGTATTTTTACAAATTGTTCTACAATCCACGTAAGTGGAAGTAAAATCCAAACTATCAGTTGGTATACAGGAGCGGCAGCCAGAGCAATCTGATCATTAAAACGAACACCCAAAATCTTGGAAGTAATCTCTCCAAAAAGGAGCACTATCATAAATGATACCATATATACAACAAGTGATGTTGTTTCTGGTGATCCACCAAAAATATGTAACACTTCTGGTGTAATATATTTTTCAGCAATAATCATTGGAGCACTCGTCACAAAAAGCGTAGCTATGAGATTTGTGATTAATAATCTCTCATTTTTTTTCTTGAGTTTTGCAAGAGTACGGGCGCCAAAACGTTTTTGTCGAATGAATCATTCGAGTTTATGTCATCCTACAGACATAAGAGGAATCTCTGTACCAGCAAAAAAGGCAAGAGCAAAAACAAAAAAAACAAACAAAACTAAGGAAAGAGGTTCCAATTGGTGGGAAAATAAGAATAAAATTTGTGATATATCACAACTATATTCATAGTATATGAAAAAGAATAGAAAAGCAAATTCACCAAATTCTCTATTTGCGATTTTTTATTTCTCTGATATACTCCATTACATATTCATCACTACCATGATATGGAAAAGTCTATTCAAGAACAAGAGCAAATAAAAAAAATGCCAAATAAACGGGCGGCAATCATCAAAAAATTACCACAAAAAGATCAAGAAAATATCGAATGAATCATTGACGCTATAGGTGCCGCATGACTCGATGAATTTATAGAATATATCAGATCTCCATGGAAAATGCTTTGGCCAAATTTTGTTGCAGGTATAGCCAGAGGATTTGGTGCATTAGTATGAGCCACTATTGTAATTGGTCTTATTGGTTGGACTCTAGCAGTAATCATTGATCTACCACTTATAGGAAGACGACTTGAACCCTACGTTCACGAGGTACAAACAGAATTCAAAAAATACACAGAAAGCACAAACTATAAGCAAAATTTTGAAAATATGGAAAAGCTCCTCATTGAAATAAGAAACAATACAAAAAAATAAACTATAAAAAATCTCCTATTTCTAGGAGATTTTTTATTACTTAGTATCTTTTTTATTATTTACGTACCATTGTTGTGCAATTACAAATAATGTTCCGATAAACCAATAGAGTCCAACTCCAAGTGGAAAGAAGTAAGCAGATATAGCAAGCATAAGAGGAAGCATATAAAGCATCATTTTCTGCATGAGTTCAGGATCAAGAACAGCTTCCATTGAATTTGGATCAACTTCTGCTTTTGGTTCATTTTTATCTTTAGATTTTGCTATATATTGAGTTGACATATATGCTTGTACCCACTGAGTAATTCAGAGAATTATACCAAATATAACTGCCATCACTCAACCAACTTGAGAAAGATTAAGTCACATAAAAGTAGTAATGATCTGAGATGGTTGAAAATCTTTAAAGGTCCCGTAGAGATGGTAAAAATTAGAAGGATCAGTAATTCCTGAGATTACCCAATATAATCAAATCAATATTGGCATCTGAATAAGAAGAGGGAGGCAAGAACCCATTGGATTTACGCCTTCTTTTTTATAGAGTTCCATCATTTTTTGACCCAAAACTGCCTGATCTCACTTGAATTCTTTTTGTATTGCTTTAATTTTTGGTTGAATTTTCTGAAGTTGCTTTTGACTCTCAAGCATATGTTGCTGAGGAACAAGTAGAATCAAACGAATAATGAGTGTAATAATGATAATTGCCCAACCAAGTGAATGTCCTGGGATCCAAGTAAGAAGTGCTACAAATAAATTATATATTGGCTCATATACAAGGGTTGTAATTGCTGATCTAAATGATCCTGGAAGTGAAACATCTATAGAGATAGTACGTTCTCATGAAGGGGACTTCATAGTAATAAGATATTTTCCTATTTGTGTCGAAAAGAGTTTATAGAGTGCATCAAAAGACAGATGTGCAGTAGTTCACCCTGATATCGTAATGGAATTACAAAAATTTGGAGCAGTATCACGGATTCAAGTCAAAGGACGAGAATCTATAGATATGACGATATCATCACATGGATTTACTACTATAGAACCACTTGTTGTATTATGAATAGTGATTTTTGGTATATTTGGAATAGTAATACTATCTTTTTCAACGGAAATAAATACATCCTGAAGTACAGGTGTAGTATTTTTAACTGGGAAAAACCAATATTGTACTAATAATGACGCGAGAAAAGCTATAGCAAATAAATTTATAAGGCGGAGTTTGTCCATGGGTCGAGAAAATTAATTTTTAATGAGGAAGGCTTTCTTGTATTTTTTTTGAAAGAAAAAGGATATTTTTCTCAAAATCTATGACATGTTGATGATTTTTATAATCCAGAGTAGTTCATTTTTTTGGAACTAGGACAATATCAAGATGATTATACTGAATTGTTGGTAAAAATAAATCATAAAATTTTCTTCTCCAAAAATTACGATTTACACTTCCCTTCGTGCATTTGGAAGATAAAAGAATACCACATCTTCCATGGGAAAGTTTGTTTTCGCAAGTATTCGCAATAAATACATACGAAAAAAAAGGTTTTTTTCGAGATAAAACCTTTCTCAATTCGCGTTCTGTAAGACGATATTCTTTGGAAATCATATATATTGGAATCAGTGAGCAGTTATCAGTAATCAGATGAATTTAAAAATTATCCATTCCAATATCTGTCTTCTGATACCTGATTTCTATTTAGCCACGAAATCGTTCTGTAAGTCCAGGAAATGTTACAATACGAGCATTACCACCCGCAACGTTGTGGTGTTTACTCTTACCACGAACATTTTTAAAGCGGTTAGCATAACTAACAGTAAGTACATGACGTCCCTTACGGCGGCGTGCACGAAGTACCTTTTGTCCGTCTACTGTATTCTTTCGAGCAAGAAATCCGTGTACACGGAGTCTTTTTCTCTTCTTAAGTTTTCCTATCATATGAAAATATTTTTTATGAAAAAAGCTTCAGGATTGTATGGAAAAGTCGCCGCTTGTCAACCAAATTTTAAAAATTATTCAAAGTCCGAAAGCGATATGCTTGTAGAGATGGATATCGTTGGATCTTCATTTTTAAGAGTGCGTCGTTTGCCCCATGAGAATCACATTTCTAGATTCATTCGAACATACGGATGTATGAATGGACTTACGCAGGTAGTATTCATAGGGTCACAATCTTGCGCAGCCCATGAAAGCCAGGGATCCTTAATTGGATATATTTGAAATGTAAGATTTTTTACATTAATAGTTCCAGGAAAAAGATCGAGCCATTCTGAGCTCTCTCCAGTAGCAATTCTATCAGTAGAAGGAGACGGTAGTAGTGGTCATCCACATTGACCTGTTTCATTACACACCCAGGTATCTATGATACCATCGTAGGATGTTAAATCTGGATTTGATGCACTATATCAACTATGAGAGAGTCAAACATCTAATCATTTTAATTTTAATACTTGTACATTTCATATGCATCCACTATTTGTATTAATTTTTCATGAAGTCACTGTCCAGGAACATGGTATAGCTATATTATTAGGATCTTGTTGTATATTCCATCTGAAAAATATACGTTTTTTTGCATTTTTATTAATCAAATAGAGTTCTTGCATAGCGCCTGTAGATACCCCAGGAACATCTCCGATAGAACGATCATCATCATCTCAGATGATACTTCCACTTGCATCGTTATTCTCATCTCAATAATCATTATCATGATTACTATTATAATCATTAAATTGAGCCAAGTACTGCCCATATCGCTGAGAACTTCAGCTGAAATCAAAAAATGTAGAATTCGCAAGATTTCAATTTGCAGCATTATTATGATTTGATAAACATCAACCCGTTCCCATTGATAATGCAACATCATTATTTGATCTACAAAGATATAGTCATGATCCGTACGAAGTTGAACCGAGCGATCCATTATGTCAATAGTTTCATACTCCAGTTGGCCAGGTATAATGTCAACTTTGTGTACTAGTTCAGACGGCTTGTCGATTCCAATATTCCTCATAATCAAGTGTTCATCCATCTTTGATAGATGTAAAGAGTTGTTCCGAGAAAAAATATAACTCTTCCAAAAGGGCTACTCGATTCAAGGTTTTAAGTCTAGCTATAGCAAGATTCTCAACAGCAACAAGGACACTTGTAATAATTAAGGCAAAAAGTGTCATTGAAATGAGAAGTTCCAAGATGGTAAAACCACGTTTATTTTTTAGATTTCAAATTCGATTCATATAGCTGTGAAATGAGAATAAAAGGAACAAACAGGGCTCTTCAAATTTTGATACTGGTAGGTTTATTATTAAAACTACTTGGTCATCTTGATATTAATTCATCAGTAATAATATACTCAGAAGGGTTAATTTCTTTTTTTATATTAAAAAATAATATTCATAAATCCAAAAAAGACCTACGAATATATCATATTATTCTAAGAATAATGTCTATCCATATGTTTTGAGACATATTTCTTGAAAAAAATAAAAATATACATATCTTGTGAATATGTCTGATTATATTACAAATTCAAAAAATCGAAAATTAAAAACAAAAATTCTTTTGTTTTTATCACGAATCAATATTTGAGCTGGAAAATTACCGATATCATGAAGGGTAATAATTCTTATGGAATTTATCCTAGCATCTTCACTTTTTTTTCCCTGGGTTCATCTAGAGCTTGATGAAACCATCGAAAATTATTATGCATTTTCTCAATTTTCACTCTATGTCTGATATGCTATCGTATTTGCCATTTGTACCATACCATTTTTTTTACTATCTCATACTAAAAAAGAACGACTAAGAAGCCTAGTTCCATTTAGGCTTTCAGATACTCAAGCTATCGTATTTATAATTAGTATTATACTTACTATTTTATGAAGTCTAATTACACTCAATAATCTTTTTGGCACTAGAATAGCTCTTGGATCAAGTCTTGGAACAGGTTTTAAAATCGCTTTTTCAACCATTATTTGTATCTTGATTTCAGCATATTTTCTATCACGTGCTACCAAAATAAGTAATACAGACATATGTTATTTAGATCATCAAGTAGACGATGAACTACTCAAATATAAAGGAATACTGAAGGGTGAAGATGAGAAAAATACTAAAAATATGAGTCTCCCAATTTAAAACTTGACTTTATATGAAAAACAATATGATTTAATCAATTGTATATGAGTTAAAACCTTACATTTATTCTAAATACTATATCATTATGTCTACTGTAGCAACAGAAATCAAAAATACATTTGAAATGATACTCGCATCACTTGTAGAAAAAGAACGTTCTGTTATTATTCGTCGTATTGGACTCAATGGAGAAAGAGAAACTTTACAAGAAATTGGCGATACATATGGAATTACTAGAGAGAGAGTTCGTCAAATTGAAGATGTAGGAATCAAAAAAATTGGTCGCATAATGAGAACAAGTTCTCTTATGAGAATTCAGGAATCAGGAGAAAAAATATTACAAATTCATGGAGGAGTAATGACTCG
>JAIESH010000116.1 GCA_019746175.1 Candidatus Altimarinota bacterium | reverse complement strand
CCGTATCTATCGATCGATGGAATCGTGAGTTTCCTTGGAATATCCTTGATTATTTGGAGTATATTCCAGGATATAATTCTGACTTCTATCATCGTATTTGGGGGATTTTTGTTGTTCGTAGTTTTTGCTAAAGGATTTGTAATACTCTATCTATATATTCTTAAGTTGATTTCTTCATATAGGAAAAAGTCTTTTTATCTTTTTGATGGAATCAGGTCACTTTCTCGTCCATTAATGCCAACTGTTCCTATCACATTGTCCCTTCTAGGGATGACGATTTTCTTTGTTATTTTTGGGATATTTTCTCTTTCTTTTAGAGAAAAACTTCTCTGAGATACCAGGGATTCTGCGAATGTATATGCAATCAATATTCTTGATTCTGATCGTTCCAAGATTGATCGAGTATTATCAGGATCTATGATGTATAGTATTATTAGAGCAAGAATCAATACTATCAACAACAAGACTCTCTCAGAACATCTCGATCAAAAAAATCCATCATGAGAGTTTACTCGAGAATTCAACATCACCACGAATGATCTGGATTTCCCAATTATAGAGTGAAAAAAAGAACTCCAGAAAGATGAGGTCTCTGTAGATGAGGATTTTGCAAGTAGTCTGAATCTCAATTTATGAGATAGTATGGGATTCAATCTTTCTGGTAAAAATATAGAACTCCGAGTGGCAAATATCCGTAAGTCAGTAAGAGAATGATTCCGTCCATTTTTCTATTTTTCATTCCAAGAAGAGGCATTTAGGCCTGCTCCAAAGACCTATTTTGTAGCTACATATACTGAGGATATAGAATCTTGGAAAAAGTTGATTCTCGCTAATTCAGGCCCTCATGTGACTTTTATCGATATTGAGAGTATTCTCCTGATTGTACGAGATGTGTCTACCAAAATCCTATCGGTGATATGATTATTCTTCGGAGTGATTGCTATATTTTTTGTTTTTGCTATTACTGCACTCTTCTGACAGATGAGAATACTTGAAAAACTCAAATATCGCCTCTATCCACTTTTTGGTGGAATATACAAAAAAATTAGATACTCACTATTCGTGAGTCGAATTATGATATTCATAGTTTCTGGAATCCTATCGCTTGTATCGGGTATGCTGATATCGTTTTTTATTATTTCTAGAAATAGCTTTCTCACTTCTAGTATTATTTCTTACTTAATAGTTTGAGTTGTTACTATTATGGCATATATGCTATTAATTATTTTGCTGCGACCGCAGAATAAATAAAAAAAATCCCCAAGCGGAGACTTGAGAGATACTTACTTCCGGATAGTTGCTACATATATTTCTATCCACTCTGTTGCAGAGATTTTCATCATGAGCTCTTCGATGAGATCATAGGGGATTTTTGATGGATTCTTGAATCTGATACAACTTTTTCCCATATCAAGTTTTCCTATATTTCGTTTTTCATATTCTTGGGTCCACCAATCTAGTATTTTTTTATCAGAATATATTCCCATATGATAGAGATGAATTCCGTGTTTCTGGCTTGCGAATGCTGCAAAAGGAAGAGGAAGACTTGTATCACAATGATATCCAAGTGGATAGAGTGAAAATGGCACAATATATCCAGGTATACCATATGATATTTGTTCCTCAAATCCTAATGGAACAAGGGTATTACGCATAATATCTCTGATTTTATTCAGAGATTCTTCGCGCTCTGGTGGTGAATTCTGGATATAGTTATCTACAGTATTCATAAATATATTTTAACACATACTTTTTTCTTCTTCTTTGAGAACTTTTTTAATACTTTGAATCATCGAGAGGAGTCTTCCGAGAAGTGTTCCTGCAACGAATATGAGTGCAAAAGTATTGAGTTCTACGCCGGTGAGCCAATGTCCAAAAAACCAAGTTCTCTCGACTTCAATAGCAATATAGATAATCAAAAAACCTACACCGATAGCATCAAGTCGAGAGATAACTTTTTGAGTTTCTTCGTGCCAGAAAATCTTGAACATCCTTCCTGTAAGAAATCCGATGAGTATTCCTATGGAGAGTGCCAAGATTCCAAGTAGTATTCATAATTCTCCAAGATATATCTTCCATACTCATGTGAGGATAATTCCAGTGACAATTACGGCAAATATTTTGAGTCTCAGAATCAGTTTTCACTCTACATGTTGTTTTATATGTTCCTTATGTTGTTGCTTTTTCTTTAAATATTCTTTCATTGAGGGGATTTTTTACCAAATAGAGAGTACATATCCTGCGGCTACCAGACTCAATAGTCGAAAACTTGATGAGATAGCAACTTTTGCAAACATCCATTTTTTAGGATCATTGCCCCAGATTACAGTACTTGCCATTGTTGGAAGTACGAATCCAATCCATATCATAAATGCGATATGCATACCAGAAAATTCCGGAAGGAGTTGCATGAGAAAATCAAGAGTCATTATCATGAGTAGAGTTGCGATGAATTCTAGGAGCATAATTCTCCATATACCTTCCATGGCTTTTTTCATTTCTTCATCTGAGAATTTTTTATCTCCATGATGGATCTTCATCCATAATTTCCCGAAAAAGAATGAACCATGCCAAGCAGCTCCAGCAAAAAATGATACAATCGTGATGATGATAATTGCTATCCAGTTGAGTTCCATAAGAAAAAAATAAAAAATAAAACTCTCATATTATACACTTTATGAGAGTTTTACAAGAGGATTATTTTTTAGACCAGAGTTTCTGTGTATTTTTTGAAATTACTGAGAATTGCTTGCCAACCTTCTCGTTGTTGTTCCAGGCTATGGATATCTTCTACATCGAATGTTTCTGTGATAACTACACCTTCTGAGGTTTCCTCAAATGTGAGTTCTACAACTCGACCAGCATCAAGAAAATATTCTTTCATCTCACCGAGAGTATAACTCATACTCTTCATCGGAGTAACTTCTGTGTATTGAGCAGTGAGATCAAATCCAAAGCTTCCATCACGAGCCTCCATACGAGTTGTAAAAATACCACCAACTTTTGGAGAATCTCACTTTGCCCATGGACAATGCCAAGTGGCTTCATCCGCAAATCCCCAATGAACAATATGAACCGGATTCCACATAGCATCCCAGACAGTTTCAAGAGGTGCAGCTACAGTTACTGATACGGTGAGTTTAGTTGTCATAAAAAGAAAAATAATAAATTAAAAGTTTTTGAGTTCTTCCTCGAGCCGATCGAAATTTTCTCCATTTTTTTGGATAAGAAAATCTTTCATTGTACTTAAGAATTCAACACTCTCAAATGTTGCATTCCATGTCATTTTTGTATTTTTGTCATCTATTTTTTCGAGTAGTACTTCTAGGGTAAAATGAGGCATAACCGTATGTTCCATGACGATACGATTGGGTTCAATGTGACGAAAAATCATCTCATTTGGATAGATATTAGTCCCATCTATCATGGTGAATATCCATTTTCCTCACTGCGTAAAATTAAAAGATTCGAAAATATTGGTAAATCCATGCGGTCACCACCATCTTGCTAGTGCTAATGGGTTGGAATATTTGGAGAAAATAACTTCCACACTATATGGAAATATACGAGAAGTAAATAGGGTGTTATCCATGCATTCAGATTAAGAATTATATGCCGTATCAATATCGTCCCAATTGAGTCGTCTTGCTTCCATGATTGCTTTCATGAGTTTGGATTTTTTCCCTGCTTCATCTGATCTCATATACTGAGTAAAATTATCAGGTACGAGTTGCCAAGATACTCAGAATTTGTCTGTAACCCATCCGCACATTTCGGCTTCTGGAACTGCAGAGAGTTTATCATAATAATAATCCAACTCTTCTTGATTCGCACAGGGAATCATCCAAGAGGCGGCACATGAATGCTTAAAATACGGTCCACCATTGAGTGTAGAGAACTGATTGTTTCCGAGGAGTGTGAATTCGACAATCATAACATCTCAGGATTTTGATCCTGGAAGATGAGGATTTGCCTCATCGTAGTATCCGATATTGGTAATCTTCGAATCACCAAAAACAGAAGTATAGTATTCTGCCATTTCGAGAGCACGCATGTCATGAGACCAGAGGCAAGTAGTTATCATCGATTAAAAAATAGTTAGAAATTCTCTAACTATTTTATATTTTTTTTGACTAAAGCAACTCAAATATTTATTTAGTATTTTACTTCAATATTCGAAAAATTTATTAATTTTTCTCAATAGCCACCTTCTCTTCATTTTGCGTAACGAACTTGGTTAATTGGTGATATTATTCCATTCCAGGCATCAATTCGTCAAATTTCTGCATCATCTCCTCATAATACTGCTATTAGTTCTAATTTTAAGAATCTTTTCTTCTTAGCATAAAGATTATCTATGTAACTTGATTTTCCAACGTATTTATAGGTAGTAACTTCACCATCTGGACCTGTCATAGTGATTACTGACCTTCATTTTTGAAGATTATTACGTTCTACTGCTACCATAGTTTCAGTAATTTTCGTTATTGCAAGTGGTACTTCTTCCATGATTTGAGAAACAGATCCATTATCTCCAGTACTTACAGCTCATTCATCGCCTATAACAATATCTAATACTTGTTTTGGGACTTCTGCTACTACTTTTTCACTTGAGATGAGTCCACGAGCTTGTGCAATGGCAGCAAATCTAGCTCTGATTCTTGCAGTTTTCTCCTCAGGTGTAGGTTCACTTGTAGGTTTGTCTTTAGGTGTAGGTTCACTTGTAGGTTTGTCTTTAAGAGTATTCATTATAAATTAGTAACTATTATATATCTTTATATACACAAAAATAGTAATTAGTCAATTTAAAATGTAAATTAATAAGTAATTATTGACATTTTATATTAAAATTACATAATGTATTTTCTTATAAAAGATACTATGATGCAAAATTTGAGATGAAACTTTCTTATCCAAGATTCATGGAAACAAAAGGCATTAGATAATGCTGTAAAAGGACTAATTGCACGATTATGAGCTGAGAGAGAAGAACAGGTTGCTCAGATTATCCTAAATTCTGACGTCCAGTCAAATCCAGATTCTCATATTCCAGAAGCCAAATAACCTATTGATTAATTATTAATTAGAATTCCCTTAAAAATGGTAGAAAAAGAAATATCACATACTCCCACTGGAGTGATTATATCTTCAACTCAAAATAAATCTGCAGGTGTTGTATGAGATGCGGTTACAAGAACAGATTTAGTTATATCTCCTCAGCCACTTACAAATCCATATAAGCTCCCAGAGTATACAATCCAAAATTCTAATTGAGTATTTATTAATCTAGATAGCATTTCTGATCCGAGAGCTTTTCAAGAATTTCTTGATATCTTATTTAAAAGTGGTCATTATTTTGAAGATTTTCAATATGATATGGTTTCAGAGATTCTATTTAATTTTGAGAAAATTGAACAAAAGAAAAAGGATATAGAGACTAATTGGGGTTCACCTCTTCTTAAGATTGCATCTACCATAAGAAAATTTGAGTTAAATCGGCAAAAATACTATGAAAAACGTAGAATTAAAGAAAATAAACATTCTATAGATTATTATTTTGAGATTATATATGTTGATAAGGATATTGGAAATTGAGAAACCAAAGAAGTTCCTAGAGAACTTAATATAGATGAATTTATTGCTTTCATGTGGAATAATAATGTTCGATTTGGCCTAGATATAGATACTATTAAACGCGGTATTTCCTCCCAAAAAACCACATTACTCACAATTGCTAGTGAATTGGAAGCAACAGAAACACAACAGCCAACTATGGAACCAATGATATCATACGATATCAAACTTGGCATCAAAGATACAGGTGCAACCAGGGTAAATATTTTGCAGTATGAACAGTCGTATGTTAAAGTAGACAACAGCAATGTTGAATTATATATAAAAAAGCCAGGCACACTCGGTAAGGCCTGATGGGATATTGCTGGTAATCAGATCCAACCAGAACCCATTAAAGACTTTAATATTGCGACATATGTTGGTGTATGAGTAGTTGTTAAACAAATTGATTGAGTGGAATATCTGGTTTCTGAGCATAGCTGATATCCAACACTCGAATATTGAGATATTGTTCATTGAAGAACGAAAACAAAATGACTACTGAAGGTTCATGTTTATAAGGTGATGGTATTTGATGAAATTGGCATGGGAACATGAGAGGTCACTGCCCCAGAATGAGTAGCTACTAAGAAAGGTATTGTGCTTGAAACTAGAGCAAAAACTGTGTGTACTGAGGAGAATGTAGAAGCAAATGTTTATGCAACAGATGATATTGATATTAAGTGAAATCTTATAGGTGTAGCACTGTCAAATATGTTATCACCACAACATCAAAGAGTAAGTAGCTCGATATCAAAATGAATAGTTGAATCTGAAAATGGCAGCATAAAGGTAGGTTGACATACTAATAATGCCTATATTCGTGCGAATAAAGGGGCTATCTCACTAACAAATGTTGCTAATTCTCTAATTATTGGAAAAACAGTCAAGATAACATGAAATGCTTTTAATTGTACTATAGTTGCTGATACAATTATTATGAATGAGCAAGCAATTGGGTGTAAGTATATTGTTTGAAAAACATTACTAATGAAAGAGGCTACAAAAAAATCATATCATGAAAATATGATATATATGTTCGCATGTGATCTGAGTCAATCAATAGCAAAAAAACAATTACTGAGAAATGAGGCGATAGCTAAAATTCAAGAAATAGAATCTAAAATTGATTCTAAAATAGTTACTAAATTTGCCTCACTTGCAAAGCTAGAGACAGGGAAGCGTATGTCTATGACAAGAATACTGGTGGAACTTATGAAGGATCCAAACAAACGTAACGATTCAAAGTATGAGTCACATATTAAACTTTATGATGCACTAGCTCCCATTCTTGGTAGTTATGGAACTGACTGGAAAAGAGTATCGGATCTCAATCATTATCTCACTCGTTTAACTCAAGAGATTCATCAAGAAACCACAGAGATGGAGCAATCTGTTAATGAACAATTAATCTATATCGAGTATATTATCTGACCTACACATTGATACCAGGTAACTATTTTTGAAAGAAAAAAAGTTATGGATCTCTCAATTGATGAAATTCTCTTGATCTCAAACGCAATTCTCGGATGATTACCCAATGAGACATTCGTTATCAAGGCGCTTCCAATTAATGACTCTTGAGAATTCAAATGGACAGCTAAATAATGTATGATTTCTAGAATATTTCAGAATTCTTTTTACTTTATTGTAAAATTCAATATAGTGTGCCACACATTCAGAGTGGACACGAGAGATTCGGCTCGTTCGTAGTGTCACGGCAACCAACTATAATTCTAACATCATACGTTAGATTGGAAAATCGGTGCCACATCCGACCTCATAAAGGGGAGAGATGT
>JAIESH010000031.1 GCA_019746175.1 Candidatus Altimarinota bacterium | reverse complement strand
GATGATGGACATGGCGGTGGGCATGATACCCATGCTGCTGATTCCCATGACAAACACGGATGACATCACTAATATTAATTAAATAAGTTTTTTGTTTTCTATGTCGTCTACTCCAAATTTTGAAGAAAAAATTCTCTATAAAACACATCAACATTGGATTATTCCAGTAATTAATTCCCTAAAATTAATACTTCTTGTAGCATTACCACTGGGTGTGGTGACATATTTTGTTTCAGGGTACTCTTGGATTATTACAACGCTCATTTTTCTATTGATTTCAGCCATATTAGTAGCGTATGATCACTACCTTTGGCATCATTCTTGGTTGATGGTAGGGAACCAAAAAATTACATTATTGGTTCGCAATGGTCTCTGGTCTCAATATGCGATGAATATACGTTATCGCAATATCAGAGATTCAGCAGTAAGTAAAAATAGTATGTGGGGATATCTTTTTAAATATGGCTCATTATTTATTCGATCATCAGCCCAGGATGGTGATTTTCGTGCACATTTTGTTCCTAAAGTAGGAAAGATATACGCACTAGTTAATGCACTTTCCAGGTATAATGATGATGAACGTGCTAAATTCAATTCTATCGAAGAATTACATATTCACCATCAAAAATCAGAATTTGGACATAAAGAAAAATCAGAATCAATGTAGTATGCATAAATTTGGATTTATACTTTTCTGTACTTTATTTCTTTTTGCTTGTAGTAGTCCATACCACGAGCATTTTTTTCGTGAAAATCCAGAATTTAGTACACAAAAATCAACTATTTCGTGAGAAATATTTTATAGTAGTGGAAAACTCATATCTCTTCCTAATTCCCATGCACAATGAGATATCATAAATGCAATTAATGCAGCACAGAAACGTATCTGGATTGAGATATATACTTGGACAGATGCAGCAAAACTCACTGATACTGTGCTAGCAGCCAAAAAAAGATGAGTAGATGTTCGGGTTGTGCTGGAGGGTAATGTTTTTTGAACACCAAAAATCAATGCATCTCTATTTCAAAAACTCAAATCAGCACAAATACCTGTGGTATATGCTGATAATCATCGATATACTTTTACTCATGCTAAATTTTGGATTATAGATGATTTGTACTTTATAAGTACAGGGAATTGGACAGCATCATTTTTTACAAAAAATCGTGAGTATATATATCAAGATTCAGATACATATACTCGCTCATTCTTGGAAATGATATTTCTTTCGGATTCCGATCATCTTGGATTCAAAGATATATCAAAGATTCCATCACATATTGTTATGTCACCACTTGATTCCCGGGAGAAACTCACAGAATTCATATCAAGTGCTAAGAAAAATATTATTCTATATGTACAAACCCTTGATGATCCTGAATTACTTTCACATATCGAAATATTACATTCACAGTGAGTACATGTACAAATATGTACAGCAGATAACGAGTCAAATCTCCAAAGACAAAAGGAATTTTCATATCTTTCCTGGAAACTTATTCGAAAACCATATTTGCATGCAAAAATCATTATAGTTGATGATGTAACTATGTTTATTGGAAGCCATAATCTCACCACAAATGCTATTGAAAATAATAGAGAAATAGGTATTTTTCTGAAAAATAGAACGGATCTGATAAAGAATGTTATGTGAGACTTTAAATGAGACGATTGTAGCTAGTTTTTTTGCTTTTTTTTGCGTTATATGTTACGATAGGAATATGGCTGTTTTTAAAAATATTCTCATCTACCTGGCAACCTTTATTTTAACAGGATTATTGATTTCGGGGTCTTTTGTTTTTGGTGAATCAACAGCAAAAGCAGTACGTACTACTGGAAAATATATTATTAAGAAAAATGTAGTATCAGTTGCAACTGATGCAAAAGGTTGAGAAAGTATTATATATAGTAATTATCAAAGCTGATCAGTTGGATCTGGTTTTTTAGCTGTGGATTTTGGTAGACTTTCTACTGCATTTGTCATGCAAAGTACTGATCCCACTATATCATTTTCAGGATGAAATAATATTATCTTTGAAAGAATTCAGGGAATTGTATCTCTCTATGATCCATTTTCTCTCTATACTTTAGCACCAAAAGATGGAAGTTATAAGATAAACCAGATTACTAATGGAAGTTTCTATATCTCAGATGAACCAGATGGAACTATCTCCATATATTCCATAGATGTGGTAGCAGAATTATCATTCTTTGATAAGTGAGAAAAGATGACAGATATGATTCTTTTTCCTGGAATGTATATTCGTTTCAATCCTGAAGATAATGATCAACTTCGTTCAGCAGATTTGTTTCGAATTATGCTTGTACTCGGAGATAGTAAAAGTGATAAAAATACATGACTTGAATTTGTAAACCCAAGAGTTACTAATGGAAGTGATGATATTTTCTTCATGTTCAAGCTCCCAATACAGACCCGTCCATTATTCCAAATGTTACATATTCTTTTTGTAGATCGTATTGCTCAAGTTGACCTGATTAAAAATTATTCGAGTACGCGTAATTATGTATCCGATGATGTGAATAAATATATTCTCAATCCAAGCAAGAAAAATCATTATCTTCTTGATGATCTCAAGGCTGTTCTCTCAAGAGCTGTTCAATCTCAAATGGAATCAAATGAATTTCGATTAAAAATTGAAGGCATAGTTAATCAATCTAAGCTTCTTGTAAAGT
Organism: Candidatus Altimarinota bacterium; assembly: GCA_019746175.1. Taxonomy (GTDB): domain Bacteria; phylum Patescibacteriota; class Gracilibacteria; order BD1-5; family UBA2023; genus JABFSX01. The sequence goes on along the minus strand of JAIESH010000031.1, from coordinate 4,629 downwards.
GAAATAGTGTTAATACGATGCTTGAATCATTTTTGACTGATACTCGTTTTGCAATATTTTGAAAAAATCAAAATACTAAGTTTAATGCGATTTATATAGAGACTGCGAGTATTCTAGGAATTACACCAAGTACTGGAAAAGGAAAATTTTTCCAATATTTATCAGATATTTATTCTCGAAATATCGCACTCCAACGTCGTGATCCAACATTTTCAGGAATTGATACGTATACTCCTACAGCAGATGGACTCAAACAAACTTTGAGTAATGATAATATAGAATCTAAGGATTATTTTGATGTAGCACTCTATGCATATCAGTTGCTTCAAAAGGCAAAAGATGGACAAGTCTTTACTGATGAATCCCTACTTTCCAAGGCAACTTATGATCTTGTAGATACGATATTTGATGCCACAGAAAAATATATTCAAGGGCTACCTCAAGTAGATCAAAAAGTTGCTTATCAAACATTAGTAATTCAATTTTATGCACCAATTGCAAATACAATGAGTCGTTCTCTCTATGGAAGTTTCTCTGCACATACGGGCGATAAAATATATCTTGATCGAAAATACCTTGATGGTGATACGATAAAATTTGATACAAAACTCAGAGATACTATCGAACGTTCTTTTGTTATCATGCGCAATATTTATGATAAGATAGCTCCATTGTATGCGGAGTGAGAGCAAAATTATGCATTACTGTCTTTCCGTGATTCAGTACTTCGTATTGGTGGATTCCTAGATATGACAACTGATTGACAATATCGTGAATATCAGCAAGTTCCATATATTGGAACTGATATATCTGGCGTATTTATGCCTAATATTACTACGGAAGGAGCTTTACAAATTAATTCTTCAGGTACTTCAAATACTAGTTCGACTACTTCAGATCCAATGATGGTATTACCACTTATTCCAGATAATATGCTTACCCCACAATCTTCAATGATTCCTATAGTTAGTATACCTATAGATGAAACAAGTGTAGTTCCTGTGACAACTTCATGAATTGAGGAAGTTGCACCATCAATAGATAATAGTGAAATTGCCCCAGAAGTAGATTATTCTGAGCCCATAGATTACTCACAGTTATAGTTACGATAGATTACTATATTTCCATTCTTGGATTTTTTTGAGATCTCCAGAAAGTAAAATTTTTGGTACTGTGATTCCCTCAAATGTTTCTGGACGAGAATATTGAGGATATTCTTTTTTTCCATCCAAATCAGAAGAAAAACTTTCTTCTTTAAGAGATTCTTCTGAGAGTACTCCTGGGATAAGGCGCACAATACTATCTATAATTACAAGTGACGCGAGTTCCCCACTAGAGAGCACATAGTCCCCAATTGATATCTCTCTAATATTAAATATATCAAATATTCGAGCATCTATTCATTCATAGTGTCCACAAATAATTATATATTTCTGAGCTGAATGCACGAGTTCATTGCATATTTTTTGTTCCAGTTTTTCTCACTTTGGTGATACATAGAGTATTGGCATATTACCATGTATGATCTGTATTTCTCTGAGACAATTCGTAATTGGTTCTATGGTAATCAATGTACCAGCTCATCATCCATAGGGCCTATCGTCAACGCGTCTTGTATTTTTGACAGTCCAATCTGCCAGATTGTGAATATAATAACGAAAGAGCCCCTTTTCTTGGGCTCTTTTCATTATGCTACTATCGAGATATGGACGTATACTTTCTCCAAACAGAGAAATAATGTGTATTTCGAACATAGACTATTATTGGATATCGAGAACTTCAACATCAAAGTATAAGTCTTTATCAACGAATGGATGATCAGCGAGGATAGATACTTTATCTTCAGAAATTTCTTTGATAGTAATCTTACTTCCATTAGTTGGAGTAACTGATTCACCAACAGCAAACTTCTTTCCATAGAATGGACTCTTTTTGTTTGATATAAGAAGAGTTACATTTTTATCATCAATAGCTGTAATCTTGAAATCAGCACCTTCAGTTGTAACAGTCGCACCAACTACAAGTTCTTTCTTATAGAATGGATTTCCAGTATTTTCGATAGTAAGAGTTACAGTTCCTGATGCAACCTCTACAACCGTTGCAATTGCATTTTCAGCTCCAGTGAGAGTATCACCAACTTTTGCGTTTGCAACTTTTTCTTGCATTTCAGCGGGGAATGCTGATTTATCAAGTGTTTGACGAAGTGTATTATCAAACATTTTTCGATCACGAGTAAGTGAGAATTCAGGAGCAATTTGCTCTTTTGCTATACTTACTGGACGTCCGTATCCTTCTGAAGGAACAACCTTGATAGTTTTCTTTTCACCTTTTTTCATACCAATGAGTCCTTGTTCAAATCCGTAGATAACTTGATTTTGACCGAGTGCCACTTGGAATGGTTGGTATGTTGCACCACTTTGGTAAATACCTTTTTCTTTTGCTACTGATTCAAGAGTAGTTTCTTGAAGAGGACCTGTTGCAGAATCAGTATGAAGAGTGTAGTTAAGTGTTATTACAGAACCTACTGCTGCCACCTTATCGCTACCTTGTGTAGTTGTTGTATTTCCTGTTGTAGGAGTTGTTGTGTCAACTGATTTTGACCAAGGTGCTGTACAACTTGCGAGAGAAAGTAATAGTGCTGATACTAACAGAATACGCATAAAATAATAATAAAAGAAATAGAATTATAAAGGCAGTCAAGAAGATCCTGAATACCAATTGAAGAATATTTTATTAATTTCTTGATTTTTGCAAGCCTAATAGGGCTAGCTCTATTGATAAAATTCGTCATAATTCACTATCTTTGAGTCATTTTCCTCTTTTGTATGCGATACTCATTGATATGAGTTTTTCATAGAGTTTTCTTATCTCTACGTAGCTAATCTTACTAGAATAGCCTTTTTTGAGCATATAAGGATGAATTTTAAGTAGATTTGCTATCTCATTTTCACTCTCGCCCATATCTTTCATACGTTTGATATAGAGATTATTTCTGAGTAATCCCACAAAACTCCCAAACCATTCATCAATTCTATTGGTAGCTGTAACTCTATGATAAATTGCGAGAGCCAGAGGAATATTGAGTCACATGATCGCATCAACTAGGCTAAATAAAGTATCTCCACCATAACCGTAGCAGAGTCAACTGATTTCTGTATTATCTAGTTTTTTTCCACTTTCCTGAAGGAGTGAAATCATCTCAAAAGTATGTGCAATGTCATGCCCTATAAGACTATAAGAATCTCATCTTTCTCGACTACTTTCTCATTCTTGGTATATTTTTAGTACTAAACTTATTATCTGTGAATCTATATCAAATCTTGATTCCCAGATTTTTTTATCCCATAGGGTATCAATGTTTCGTACGTCTGCGTTTTTGCTAAGCCAAGTTTTGAGTCATTCTTCTTTGTCTGATATATTGTGAAAAAAAAGAAAATGGTCATCGGGGAGATTATCAAGTTGTGATGTTAATATATCTTCCAGTCCTGCGGCTTTGCTTTTTCTATCGCGACCTCAACGGAATATAAAGAGTCTTTTTTCCACAAATAATCCACTCATGAGAATTACATCTGCAATTCACTTGAGACTCGATTGATCACTCAGATCAAATCTGTCAATATTGATATCACCGAATTTTCCACGAAAAGCTCCAAGCCAACGCTTTACTTCTCATTCGATTCAGTAGCTATCATTACCAGTTATATAAATAATATTTTTTTTCATACATCCATCCTAAGGGTATCGAGCCAAAATTCAACTTTTCTTTTCATATTTTTTCCTTAGTATTCTCGTATGCAAAAAATACTCTGTATCACCATCATTTTTATACTCACCGCTTGTGGAAAACCTGATTTTATCCCTGTTGAAATAGTATGAAAAGATAATGTATATCAAGTTATTACTCGATGAATGTGAATTTTACATAATGATATATTGATCACCTGAGCACATGTTGTTCGTAATCAGCAATTACAGTATTTTGTTTGAGAACAGAAATATATCTTGCAAAATATTGATTATATAAAAGATCGAGCTTTTTTGAGCAAAACCAATGACTGATTTGATACAAAAAAATTATATTCATTTGGAGTAAAGTGAGGACTTTGAGACTCTGTATTTGCTCAAGTTACTAGAAATAATATCATAGTAACACTTACTGGTAAGATTATCGATGCTTCTGGGAGTGTTCTCTGATATGATGGACAATGAAGGATTACTCCTATACAATGAATTATACTAACGGATATTCAGTTCATATCAGGGGATAGTGGTGCCCCAATATTTAACGTATCTTGAGAACTCATTGATCTCGTTCATGTACAATAAAAAAACCACCCGAAAGGGTGATTTTTTTTATTAAAAAATAGAATTTATTTCTATTTTTTCCAGAAGGAAGGATCTATCTTATTAATGATATTTGATGCAGCTTCTTGTGTTAGGATTCCATTATTTTGTAATACTTTCTGAAATTCATCTTTAGTCATATCAGAATTCTTACCCTTCAGGGCTTCTAGTCACGTGATTGGTCCATCAATATGACCATTAGTTTTCAGTTTGAATTCAATAGGCTCATTTAATATAGTAATTCTATTCATTCCATCTTCTGTTATCTTAACTTTTGGTGTTACG
>JAIESH010000093.1 GCA_019746175.1 Candidatus Altimarinota bacterium | reverse complement strand
TTTTGGGGAGGCTATGCAGGATATTTTCAAGACCCAGATGGGCATCTGTGGGAAATAGTTTTTAATCCTGATTTTCTACCAAAAGGTTAATTCAAATTATAAGACATCGAGCATACTAAGAAAATAAACTATATCTAATTTTAGAAATATGATCCAATACATTGCATTTCTTCGGGGTATCAATTTTTGAGGTAACAAAAAAATAGATATGAAAGAACTCAAGAAAGTATTTGAATCCTTATGATTTTTGGAAGTATCTACATATATGAATAGTGGAAATGTTATTTTTTTGAGTAATTCTCTATACGAAGATATTGCAAAGAAGATAGAAAAAGCAATAATAGAAAGCTTTCAATTTGAAGTGAGAGTACTCGTGATAACAAGTGAAGGTCTTCTCGATATTCATCAAGCAATCCCTATTTCTTGGCAAAGTGAAGTAGGAATGCTTCCACATATTGCCTTTTTATGGAAAGAGATAGATAGCTCTAATATTCTAAAACTTATGGAGGTTAATCCTGAAGAACATGCGGTAAAATATATTCCAGGTGCCCTATTATGGAATGTGGAACTAAAAACTTGGAGCAAAGATAAAGTATATAGATACCTGAATAATAAAGTATCTCAGCAAGTGACTATCCGAAGTATAAACACTATAAAAAGACTCAGCAAATGAATACAAAATAACTAAAACCTTATGCACAATCCTCATCTCTTCCCTCACATCCTCACCAACTCAGCCATAGGTGGTTTTACCAATATGCTCCTCTGGTTTGCTATCACATTCTGGGCATACCTCGAGACGCACTCAGTTTTTGTGACGGGCATGCTCGGAGGAATATATCTCGTACTCAATCTATTCTGAGGAATATGGTTCGGATCACTCGTGGATCATAACCGCAAAAAACATGTAATGCTCGCATCATCCGTCACTTCCCTGTTTTTCTACTCGATATCTTTCGTGATGCTCCTCATACTACCAGCATCAACTTGGAGTGATATGTGGAATCCTTGGCTTTGGGTATTTATCCTCGTTTCGATGCTCGGAGTATTCGTGGGCAATATCCGTATGATAGCACTCTCGACTCTCGTGACGATACTTATACCCGAGTGAGAACGTGATAAGGCGAATGGGCAAGTTGGAGCTGTAAATGGACTCACCTTCACGGTGGTATCAGTGTTCTCTGGTATCGTCATAGGACAACTCGGTATGACCTGGGCAGTTGGTATTGTACTCGCAGTCACACTCCTCGTCATCATCCATCTCCTCACTCTCACATTTCCTCGTGAGGAACATCTCGAGAGCGACGAACCAAGGAACAAGGATATCGATATCCGTGGAACTATACAGATTATCGCTGGCATATCAGGACTATTTGCTATGATATTCTTCGCGATGTTCAATAACTTCATAGGAGGAGTATTCATGTCTCTTATGGACGCGTACGGACTCTCTCTCGTCTCAGTTGAGATCTGGGGAGCTGTTCTTGCAATAACCAGTACAGGATTTATTGCGGGTGGCATGCTCGTGAGCAAATACTGACTCGGTAAAAACCCAGTCAAAACCCTTCTCCTTATGAATCTCATCATGTGGATAACCTGTATTACATTCCCAACTGTTTCATCTATATGGCTTGTTGGGATTGGATTTTTTGCATTTATGCTTCTCTCACCAATCGCTGAGGCATGTGAACAGACTATCATGCAAAAAGTGGTACCCCTCGAACGCCAATGAAGAGTATTTGGATTCGGGCAATCGATGGAGAATATCGCTTCTCCACTCACTGCATTCATGATTGGTCCACTCACACAATTCCTCGTCATTCCTTGCCTCGCGAGTCCAAACGGGAATGAGATATTCGGTGGATGGTGGGGTACAACTCCAGATCGAGCCATGGCCATCATATTCGTCCTCGCAGGAATCATTGGACTCATCGTGACCCTTATTGCATTTACCACACGGAGTTATAAGAATCTCTCCAGTAGTTATATGAAATAACATATACTATAACATCCTAAAAAGGATATAGAGTATTGGTATATGTACTATATAAATAGTAAGTGAATGTCTCCCTATATAGGTGAGAAAATTGCATCTATTTGTGTTCAAGGAAAATATTTTCTCAAATATACCAAGTCTTGAGAGAATATGAGCAAGACTATATCCGATCAGATAGACACCGAACCATGGGAAAATCGGATAATAATCTGCAGAAAAATACCCAAACGGTGGATATCCTATGGGTATCAGAAATATCGATTGCCACTCCGGTGCCCAAATATATGGAAAGATCATTATAATGAGTCAGATTAATATGAGATATCTTCCAAATATAAGAAAAAATGGTGAGAGGAGTGCACAAATTGCAAAAAAGTGGATAATTCCCCAAGATATTCGTACCTCATAGAAAAAACCATAAGTCACCAGTGAGATACCAAGAGCCAAGCATCCAAATATTCCAGCTCTTCTGAGTGATTTTTTCCATATTTGTCACCAAGATTTACCATATGAACTGAGATATAGAGATATCCCAGATAGTATTATAAAAAGTGTGACAACAACTTTTCCGAGGTAAAACCAAAATATCTGAGAAAAATCCAAGCTATCTATCGAAAAAAGAGAAACGAGCATATAATTGGCATGAAAAAATACCATCCCTATGATAGCTACTCCTCGCAAGGCATCGATTTTTCAGAGTCTATGATTCATAAATAATAGTATACTCAATTCTTATAAATACGTGAATTCGTCGTGAAGATACTAGGGAGAACATACAAAAACAGTATACTCTATCAACATAACTTTTATTATGACTATACGAATCATCTCATCGATACTCACGATCCTATTTCTAGTCGAGAGTGTCTCTGCGGCATTTCCCGATATAGATACATCCTTCTACAGAGATTCTATCAAAACACTTACGGATGAATGAGTTATATCAGGATTTGAAGATGGAACATTTGGTCCTGAAAAAACCATTACCCGAGCAGAGATACTCAAGATATATCTCCGAGCAAAATGAATCACAATAGCAACTACTCCTACCAAAAGATGCTTTAAAGATGTTGGAGTAACTCTCTGGTATCATGAATATATCTGTGAATGAGTGAGACTCTGAATTGTAAAATGATTCGATAATGGAACATTCGGACCAGACAAACCAGTGACGACACTTGAGGCGCTTGCCATGTGACTCAGACTCTACTGACTCACTCCTCCAATTACCACTCCTTGGTATACTGGGTATAGAGAATTCGCAGAAACAAACAATATTCTCGATAGTGCAGGATATGGTCTCGCCACTCCTATGTCTCGCGGGAAAGCCAGTGAACTGATTCTCAAAATCCGAGAATATAATACCAAAAAAACTCCACTTCAATACCTCTCTCGTGGATGTACAAACCCTGGTAATCTCTCTGGAACCAATATAATTCCTGTAGCTGGTAAAGATAGATCATACATACTCTCAATTCCATCAGGATATAGTAGTGGGAAAAGTGTCTGACTCATCGTCGCAATTCACGGACGAACGAATTCGAATTCTATGGTTCAATGATATATGTGACTCGAATCAGGAAGATGAGGAAGTCAGAGTGATTACATAGTTGCCTACCCTGCTGGTATCGATGCAGGTGGTGGAAGTAGATCATGGAGCTCTGAAGAGAATGTAGTATTTTTTGATATGATCGTTCGTGATATAGGGGACAAATACTGTGTAGATAGATCTCGGATATTCGTGGCAGCTCACTCACTCTGAGCATGGTTTGCATCCAAACTCGCTTGTGTACGAGGTGATATGATCCGTGGAATTGGAATGGTTGGTGGAGGTGGATGGACAACCAGTTGCAATCCTACACCAACCGCTACACTCATATATCAGAATGCTGATGATAAACTCTCTTCTCCTGCAAGTGCGAGAGCCACTGAGAAGATGATGCGAGGGGCGAATAGTTGTGGTGCAAAAACTGAATCCGTAACCATCGGTTCGCTCACTTGTCAGAAGTGGCAAGATTGTACAACAGGAAATCCAGTAGTCTGGTGTGAATGATATAGTACCTATGGCAATGATCCACATAGTTGGCCCAATAACGGTGGTGCTGGAATTCTCGGATTTTTCAGAAGCTTGAATTAAAAATTTGCTAAATTCCATAGAAGAGAGATAATTCCTTGCAATATTATTATCTCTCAAAACTATGAAAGCAGTCATCTGTACCGGATATGGAACTCCTGAAGTTCTCCAGATTCAAGAAGTCCCAACTCCAACTCCCAAGGACAATGAAGTTCTCATACGGATTATCGCAACTGCCGTAAATTCAGGTGAAGTACGTATACGAAAACCTGATCCAAAGTTTTTTGTAAAACTCATGCTCGGATGGAATAAGCCAAAATATCCAATTCTTGGTGTGGTATTCTCAGGAGAGATTGTTCAGGTCTGAAAAGATGTCACCAAATTCAAAGTGGGTGACCAAGTATTCGGAAATACAGATATGACATTCGGAACCTATGCAGAATACCGCTGTATGAAGGAGGATGACGCTCTTGCAATCAAACCAGAAAGTCTCAGTCATGCGGAAGCTGCTGTGATACCATTCGGAGGAACTACGGCACTTGCCTTCCTGAGAAAAGCCTGACTCCAAAGTGGACACAAGATCCTCATCTATGGAGCCTCTGGAGCAGTTGGTACAGCAGCCGTACAGATAGCAAAATCCCTATGAGCTCATGTGACAGGAGTATGTAGTACTGCCAATGTTGATATGGTAAAATCTCTCGGAGCTGATGAAGTGATCGACTATACCAAAGAGAATTTCAGTGAAAACGGTATCATCTATGACATCATCATGGATAGTGTTGGGAAGATGTCACTCACAGATGCAACCAAATCCCTCAGTGAAGATGGTATCCTCGTACTCAACTCTGCTATGCCAGGTGATATGATCCATGGACTCTGGCTATCGATGACGAGTAAGAGAAAAGTGGTTATGTGAGGATTCACGCTCACGGCTGAACTCATGACTTATCTCAAGTGACTCATCGAAACTGGTAAGTTACGACCTGTGATAGATCGGACATATACTCTTGATCAGATACAAGAGGCACATGCCTATGTCGAGAAATGACACAAGAGTGGAAATGTGGTAGTAGAAATCAGCTAAAAATTAATTCTATTAAATACTAATATTATGATTAACTTTTTAATTAAATTAACTTTAACTATTCTGTTAGTTATATGGGCAATTTTACCATTTTTAGACAATGTAGATAACAAAAGCATACTCGGTGAAATATCATTTATTGGATGATTTGGAGGTTTTGCTATAGTTGCTTCATTCTTTATCATGGTAGCATTTTACTGTAGGACACTACAAAAGTGTCTCACACTTATCAAGAGTGAGAATAGAAAAGCAAAACCAAGTTCCGTATGGTATATGTTTGCCATTCCATTTAATTTTGTTGAAGATTTTTTCATAGTTATCAATGTGGCCAATTCCCTTGCAGAAGAGAAAAAATCAAACAAAGCACTCGCTCATATTACAGATTTCGGAATGGTATCAGGTATCGGATGGAGTATAGCTCAAATAATGTCATTTATCCCAAATATAGTTGGTCAAGTTGCAGGCCTAGTTGGCATGATTTTGGTCATATACCATTGGATACAAATAGCTAAAATCAATACATTATTGCAAAATTCTCATCAAAAATAAGTTGATCTCAAATTAATAATCATTACCCTATCTCTATGAACAATAATAATAAATCCATCTCAACCAACTTAGGTCATATATTTGCATACTTACAATCAACTATTGATACCCTTCTCGGTAAGGGGTTTGAGAAAATAGATGAATACTCAACTACCAAAGTAGAAAGTACTGAAACAAAGTCACTCCCAAAAAAAGTAATGTTCTGAGTACTTGGATTTATTGGAAATACTGGAAAAGCATATTATCAAAAATATAGTGAACTTCGCAGTAAAGAAAAAAAGTCATCAGAAAAATAAGGTAAGAGTTGGAATGGCAATCAGCAAAGAATAATCACTTGCATAATTCTCAAATCAGCTATGATACAACTATGAACAAACTATTATCACTTCTAGTTGTATCGATTATTTCGATACTTCCATTCTCATCCACATCAGCTGCAACATATTACAATTGACCAAAAGGTGGATGTTATACCTATTCATCTTCATGAAAAAAAGTATATGTATCACATCAACTTTGCGCGCGAGATGACGAATGAGTAAATGGAATATATAATTCTAAAACCAAGAAAACGTATTACACCTGACCACAATGAGGATGTTTCTATTACTCAGGAAACTATAAGAAAAACTATGTAAGTCATAGTTATTGTAAGAGATAAAAAAATAATTTAGTAAGCTATGTTCATAAACTATTCTGAGGAAGAATTACAAAATATAATAAACACTAAGATTGAAGAAAATTTACATCTTGAATATAAGTCAGCAGGTTCTTTGGAATGAACTGATTCAAAAAAATTAGAAATCTCAAAAGATGTTTCTGCTTTCGCTAATTCGGATTGAGGCATTATTATTTATGGAATAAAAGAATTCTCTGAAAAAGATAAAAAACACTTACCTGAAAAAATTACTCCGATAGATAGATCTCTTATTCCAAAAGAATGGCTAGAACAAGTTATAAATTCAAATATTCAACCCAAAATTGATGGACTTATTATTAAACCTATTTCATTAAATGCTAATACTAATGAAGTTGCTTATGTAGTAGAGATTCCCAAATCAAATACTGTACATCAGTCATGAAATAAAACTTATTATAAAAGACGTAATTTTATAGTAGATACCATGGAAGACTACGAGATTCGAGATGTAATGAATAGGCTTTCATCACCTAAATTAGAATTAATTTTAATTAATGAAAGAATGAAATTCTCATGAGATATATTAGAATTTCCAATCATTATTAATAACTACTCATTACTGTTAGCACGGGATGTTAAAGTCCTGGTTGAATTCTTCGGCGAAAATAATTTTAATTTTATTAATTGCAAATGATTTATAAGTAAGGCAGATATTAATAATGGGAAAAAGGTATATATAATAGATAACACAGTAAATATTTATAATTGAGTCAATACAGTGATAGGCTCTTTTAAAATAAAATTAAATACTAATATTTTAAACTTAGAATTCAGGGTAACAATTCTTTGAGATAATATGTTTCCTATTAAAGATAATATTAATATTAAAATTAAAGATAATATTCCAAAATATATTTCAACTTAAATGTACAATAAATCCCCTTATT
>JAIESH010000008.1 GCA_019746175.1 Candidatus Altimarinota bacterium | reverse complement strand
CATACTCAAATAGGATTAAGAATGAGAACCTAATGTGTATTTTATAATAAATAACTAATTGTCAAGTTTATTATCAATTTTTTTATGTAAAATATACTACTCCCAAGAAAATATGAGTCATTTAGCATTTGCAGAAATACTGAGATGTTTCTTTTTCTTTGCCCCTGTAAGCATATTATCAGCAATAATATCCTCAATATGGTCTTGAATATAACGTCTTACTGGTCGAGCTCAGTATTCTGGATTATAGGTTGTCTTAAGAATAAGGTTAACTGCTTTGGCATCATATGTACAACCAATCCCTATCGGAGATAGTCGTTTCACCAGTTCATCTAATTGAAGAAGGATAATATTTTTGAGAATCTTCTTATCGAGTGGATTAAATACAATAGTTTTATCAATACGGTTGAGAAATTCTGGAGCAAAGTAGGCAGGAAGTTGTTTGAGAACTTTTTCTCTAATATTTGCATAATCTGCGATAATCCCCTCTTCTTCTTTGGCTCAGGTTGAAAAACCAATTTGTGAAGCCTTTTCATTGAATTCTTCTGATCCAATATTGGACGTCATAATTATAATCGTATTTTTGAAATTGATTTGTCGTCATTTTCCATCAGTTACTACACCATCTTCAAGAATTTGAAGAAGAAGATTATATACGTCAAAATTTCCTTTTTCAATCTCATCAAGAAGTATTATAGAATAAGGTTTACGACGAACTTTTTCCGTGAGCATTCCCCCTTCTTCATATCCCACATATCAAGCTGTTGTACCAATGAGCTTAGAGGCACTTGATTTATCTTGGAATTCACTCATATCAATCTTTATGAGTGCTTTTGGATCAGCAAAAAATTCTTCCGCAAGAACCTTAACGAGTTCTGTTTTACCAACACCTGTTGGTCAAAGAAAAAGAAACGAACCAATCGGACGATTCGGATTGGAGATTCCAACAGATGATCTCTTAAGTGAACTCGTAATCGCATCAATCGCATCTGACTGCCCGAGAATTCGACTCTTGAGAGTTGTTCCAAGTGAACGAAGACGAGAAAGGTCTTCTTTTTCAAGATTTTTGAGTGGAACACCGCTAATTTGGTGAATTACCTTTTGGATATCTGAGCCTGTAATATGAAGACGATCTTTTCGAGGAATAGTTCTTTTTTTCTTTTTTTCCTCTACCTCAATAGCAATACTTTCGATAAGTTTACGTTTTTTGAGAGCTTTTTGATATTGTTGAGAAATGAGTAAATCTTCCATTTCCTTTTGGATAATTTGCATCTTTTCCTTGAGATCAGTTACTTCTGATGTATCAAAATTATACGTCATACTCTTTGTACTACATGCTTCATCAATAAGATCTATCGCCTTATCAGGAAGAAATCTATCTGTGATATAACGAGTTGAGAGCTCTACTGCATCAACAATCGCATCATCATCAATAATAAGATTATGAAATTCTTCAAACGAAGATCTGAGTCCATTTATGATGATATTCGCAACTTCCTTTGTTGGCTCAGCGACATCAATTTTCTGAAAACGACGCTCTAGTGCTGAGTCTTTTTCAATATACTTTTGATATTCATTGAGTGTTGTAGCCCCTATGAGAGAGATTTTTCCACGCGCCATAGCAGGTTTGAGGATATTAGCAGCGTCAAGAGAACCTTCTCCAGAACCAGCACCGATAATCATATGGATCTCATCGATAAATATAATTACTTCATTCTCTAGCTTTGAGGCCTCATCAATCACAAGCTTGATACGTTGTTCGAATTCTCCACGATACTTGGTTCCTGCTACCATCTGTGATAGATTGAGTGAAATAATGCGTTTATTTTGCATAGCAAATGGTACTGTTCCGTCAGCAATACGACGAGCGAGTCACTCAACTACTGCAGTTTTTCCAACTCCTGGATCACCCACCAAACATGGATTATTTTTAGTTTTGCGATTCAAGATACTAATTAAGCGATCAATTTCTGTATCTCGTCCAAAAATTGGATCAATTTTTTTATTTCTTGCTTCAAGAGTGAGATCAATGCCAAAAAAATCGAGCCCTGGGGTTTTTGAGTCCTTTTTTTCTTGAGGAGGATTTTGATCAAATGGGGCACTCTTTTTGTTATCTCATTTGAGATTCATAGCGTCAGCCCCATCTCCTTTTTTACCACCAAACGTATCTTCGATAAGATGCATAAGTTCATCAATTGGACCAAACATTCCACCATTTTGCCCATCTGCTGAACCAGCTCAAGCAATAAGAGTATTGATTTCGATAAGTTCCACTTCAAAACTCTTGGGGTCAATTCCAATAAAATCGAGCACCTGAATAAATGAGCTATCAGTAGTTGATTGTAGTAAGGCTAGTAAAAAATCCTCAAGTCCAGCTTGAGACTTTTGGAATTTTGCTGCTACTTTCATAGAGTCAACAATAACTTGTTTGAGTCGCGGTGATATGCCGGTATAATCCCCTCCTCGATTTCCACCTTCCAATTGAAATGGTGGACGAGAAAATAAATCAATAAGTATTGAATCATTGATTCCAAAACTTCCAAAAAGGTCAAAAATATTTCCATTTGAAACTTTTGTTACTTGAAGAAGTACATCTTCAGGAAGTATCTCTCTGTAGCCAAATTGCTTGGCTCTTTGTTCAGCTGCGAGCATAATATTGCGATATTCTTCAGTAAATTGATTGAGCATAAAAATATGGGTAAATTTCGTGTGAAGATTATAGAGAAAAAAAGTAAAAATCAACACTATCTATTGGCTTATTATAGCAGTATACTCTGAAAATTAAAAAAATTTTTCCTTGCGAAATATAGGAAATAATGACTCGTGATAATTTACTTTTTCATATTTCTCTATAGAGTATATACGAAAATCGTAATGCAATTATCCACAATATGGCTAAAATACTACTCATTGAGGATGATACTGGAATTATTACTCCACTTTCCCTATACATCGAACAATCTGGGCATAATATCATTACCTGTGAAAATGGAAATGATGCTATGGAACTATTTGTTCAAGAGAAACCAACTCTTGTTGTACTTGATATCAATCTCCCTGGTAAAAATGGAATTGAAATATGTAAAGAAATTCGTTCAATCTCCGAAACACCAATTATTATACTCTCAGCACGAGAAAGTGAAGATGACAAAGTCATGCTACTCGAACTTGGGGCTGATGACTACGTATCTAAGCCATTTTCGCCCCGTGAACTCATGGCTCGAATTGCTACCATTATTAAAAGAATGGAAAATAGAAAAAAGAGTAAGTCGAGTAAGATTATCAGCATGGGAAATTTGTATATCGATAGCAAAAACTTTACTGTTGAAACTACTGGAAATTTGCCGATTCGACTCACTAAAACAGAATTTGCCATTCTCGAGTATTTTGCAAAAAATACCGACAGTGTAATCAAGCGAGAATCACTCATGAAAGATATCATCGGGTATGATAATTATCTCTATGATAGAACCATAGATACTCATGTGAAAAATCTGAGAAAAAAAATCTGAGAAAGTATAGAAATTGAAACTATTCGTGGTATCTGATATAAGATTCATATTGTATAATTGAACATTTATTAAACCATAAATGATTAAATAAAAGATTTTAAGAGAAAAAATTGTGATTCTCCCCTATTTCTATAGAATACGGGAGATTTTATTTATTACTTGCTCTCATGCTCTCACTTCATTGACCTCAAGATCTCTCTGGAACGGTAGAAATATCTGGATCAAAAAATGCAGCACTGCCACTCATTGCTTGTGGTTTATTTTTTCAAAAATTTACACTTCATAATGTTCCTCGAATTGGAGATGTAGTTACGTTTTTATCAATTATCGAATCGCTTGGTGTGATGGTAGATTTCGCATGAAATACACTCATTATGGATAGTACCAATATGTCGATGGACAATCTTAACACTGAGCTCGTCAAAAAAATTCGTGTAGGAATATTTTTATTCCCCGCTCTGTTGAAAAGATTTCGTACACTTGAAATTCCTTTTCCAGGAGGTTGTAATATAGGAAAACGTCCGATCGATGAGCATGTTCGTGGATTTGAGGCATTTGGCTATAAGAATGAATGAAGTGGTGATATGTTACATTTTTCGGGCAATTATAGTACCAATAATGTACGTATATCGGCATGATTTGCTGTTACAGCCACAGAAAATATACTTATGATTGCAGCATTCCGATCAGGAACTACCATTATTGAACTTGCTGCCATTGAACCACACGTTCTAAATCTCATTGATTTTTTACGAACAGTTGGAGTAACTATAGAAATATCTCACGATCATACGATCACAGTAGAATGACTCAAATTTGCTCCAGAAGAAGCAGAAACCACTGTTATTCACGACTATATCGAAAGTGGAACATTTGTAATACTATGAGCATTAACTGCTACTCCAACCCTGGAGATCAAGCATGCCAGAATCAATGATTTGAGATTTTTTCTTGCAAAATGTAAAGAAGCCTGAGTGAGATTTAGCCTTAATGAAGAGAAAGATAGCATCACCGTATATAATTCCAGATCATCACTCAAGGCTGTTAATTTCCAAACCAATATCTATCCTGGTTTCCCTACGGATCTTCAGTCTCCTTTTTCATTACTCCTCACTCAAGCAGAATGAATATCAAGAGTTCATGAAGTACTGTTTGAATGACGCCTTAATTGGCTTGTTGAAATCGAGAAAATGAAAGGACATATTGCCATCATGAATCCACATGAGGCACTTATTTTTGGAAAAACTCATCTCAAATGAGCTATGGTGTCATCTTGGGATCTCAGAGCCTGAGTAACCATGATACTTGCTGGAATGGTGGCTCGTGGTGAAACAACAATTACGAATGTGGAATACATAGAACGTGGGTATGAAGATATTATCGGAAAAATCAAAAAACTCGGATGAAAAATTAACCATGTATAATTTAATATTTCAAGGATATGTGATATTGAGACTATACCCCATCGTGAAGCAATCATAAGAAAAAACCTCTCACCAAAGCAGCTCTTAGAAAAATACAGGAAAATTATGCGAAAATCGATGAAATAACACAGAAAATTAAAGAAGCTGAAGATAAAGAAAAAAATGAAAATTTGAATATACCTACTAACTTTTTTTAAAATGAAAATTTGAATTATAACAGCCATGAAAGAAGAGGCGGATCATATTATTAAACTATATGACCTCACCCCAAAAACATCTCTTCAAAATATCCATATCTTTGAAAGAGAAGATATTGTACTTATATTAGCTGGCATCTGAAAAATACAGGCATCTATCGGAGCTGCTTATCTTTGTTTGAATTATGAAATTGGTTATCTTATAAATATAGGAATTGCTTGAAGTTTAATTGGGGAAAATGCAAAAATTGGAGATGTTTTTATGGTAAATACCATATATCAACATGACATGTATCTTCCCTTCGATTGAGAACATTTAAATTATGCAAAAAAAGAGATTATAATACCAGATCATTGAATAGATTTCAGTAACCATGTAATAAAATTTTCAATAATTAATAATGGCAAGTGCTTAACATGAGACCAATTTATAGATGATCAGGCTGTAGTGAATTCACTTTCTGAAAAATACAATGCTGATGTAATAGAAATGGAAGCATTCGCAATAGCATCAGTAGCACGGGAATTTAATATGTTAGATAAGTGTATTTTTATAAAAGCAATCAGTGATTGAGCTAATAATGAGTCTATTGATGCACATATGTGAAATCTTGATTTTGCCATGAAAAATAGTATACTTGCCCTCGATATAATCATCAAAAACAATCTAAATAAACAATAATTGACTTTAATTTTAAATATATTATAATATTATCGTTATTTAAAATTAAAAATATGAGTAATCGCTTTGTTAATATAGATAATAGGGATTATCACATGCATAGTTCTAATTTTTCTGATTGACTAAGCTCTATTGATGAGATAGTTAGATTTACTTGAGAAATATGATTAAAGGCAATAGCAATAACTGATCATAGTCAATTTGCTATAGACTTTTTAAATAACAAGTATTGATCTCATCTCTGATGTTCCTTTAGAAGGACATTATGAAGGTGGAGAAATGTAATCAATGAAGTTGATGTTCAATTTTGAGTGGAGGGTGATTTAATTAATGAGAATGGTGATTGTTGCTTTGATATTCAATGAGTTGAACCAGAATTTAGAATCTTATCTGCTCATGGTAATATTTATCAAAGCCCAAATGACACTATAACAAAATGAACTATAAGAGCAATCGAACGATATAAAGAGAAAATTGCATTCATATGACATCCATGTAATAAAAGAGATTTTGGTCTACATATAGATATGAACGAATTAGTTGACTGTGCAAATGCTAATGGAGTTGCATTAGAATTTAATGCAAAAGACTTTGTACAATGAACTACTGATATACATAAATTAAGATACCTCTTAGAAAAAACTGATAGAATTTATATCAATAGTGATGGTCACACACTATATGAATTAAGAGAAATGCGAAAACAAGCAATTGATTGGCTTAAAAATGAATGATATATTAATTAATTTTATGAAAAAAATAGTACAAACTTGAGATTGAAATACACCAACATGAATTCAGTCAATACATTGAGATACTGTAAAGAATTCTGTAGTACATTTATTAAATATGACTCTAGATTTAGGGTATTTTAATATTGAAGAATACCCCCAATTAGAACTTTTACTCAAGGAATCATGATTGTATTATGAAGAAACGGAATCAAAAAACATGATTGAACGAAAAATAAATAGAGACTCAGAGAGCATCATAGTATTAAGAGATAAGGGAAAAATTATTGGTTGTGTTTTTGTGGTAGATAGTGGAAATGAGTTTATTCTTTCAAGATTATGAGTTTTATGAGATTACAGAAAAAAATGAATATGAAATAGATTAATTCAAGCTGTGAAGGTTTTAGCCAAAGAAAGAGGTGTCAAAAAAATTACACTTTTTGTATGAGAGTGAAAAACTCAATTACAAGAATACTATGAGAATTTATGATTTAAGTTATGAAACACCTATAGGACATGAAAAATGTTTTTGTAATTTTACAATTTAACAGTAGAATAAGATTACTTATAAATAATAAAATTATATGGAAAAAATAGCAAGCTTTACAGTAGATCATATTCGTATGAATCGATGACTTTATGTATCAAGAAAAGATCATCTTGCAGGAGGAGATACTATAACGACATTT
>JAIESH010000027.1 GCA_019746175.1 Candidatus Altimarinota bacterium | reverse complement strand
ATTTGGAGGATATAAGATAGGAAAAAACAAAAATTATTTATGTATTCCAAAGGTATTTCATCGGAAGTTTATAGGAATCATTTAAAAATGCAAATAAAATAAAAATCAATTAAATTTCATAAAAGACTATATAAAAGTTTGATTATTCATAAATATGTCTATTATTAGTTATAATAAAATTTATCTAGTATAATTTCTCGCAAACTTGGCATAACAAAATAATTTCTAGTGCTGCGTAGATTAAGGTTTTTATTTATTTTGCCTTTTTATGAAACATTTTCTTCTTTTAACTGCATTTTTATCTTTAGTATGGATATTAATGGGTTGAATTGGATTTATAAAGATATTAAACATACTTGAATTAGATTGAAAGACCTCATTTCTATGGGAATATTTTCATTTTCTTGTTCTGCTTCCATTTTTTATTCTCATAACATGTATTTTATATTTAAAAAATAATCAATTTCGAAATATAGTATTATATATAACGCTATGATTCTTGATAATTTTTAGTTATGATTTATGGCAGAGTATGTGGATAGGTTTTAGTGGGCTTCACTAATATTGCATACTCCAATGTTTTTGTTTATTTTTTTGAGTAATATTACTCATATTATGCTTACAGCTTTATAATGAGCTATGGTAGCAAATTACTACAAGAGTTCACTTAATACGTAATCTATAAGAAAAATTCAAGTTTTTGTCAACTGGATAGTATTATTCTCTAAAATAATCAAATTTTGTTCTTGCAGTATTGATACTTTAGTACTAGAGTCTTTTAAAAAATTATCATCTACTTGCCAACCATGTGTTCTGAGTCAGAACATCATTTTTTCGATTTCTATAGATTTTGGATTAAGTATTTCTTCGTGTTCCTTTTTTCATTCATAATATCCTGTAAATGAACTCGCATTGTTCCATCTTATATTATTTTCAAAACTTGCACTAGAAAGTCCAAATCCTCTTGAGTTGGAATGATTCCAATATCCACGATTGTGTATTGATTCGAATCATGGTTTTGCAAAGTTAGAAAGCTCATAATGATTCCATTCTACTTGCTCAAAATATTCTAAAATCTGTGTAAATTCATCTTGTATATCTATTTCGGAAATAGAATTTTCTTTCCAATGTTTCGGATAATCCTCATCCTCGAGCATATAGACACTGGTATGTGTTATATATGAATACTTTTTATGTATTTCTTGTATGGCTTGCAATATTTCTCATTTTTGAGTGTAGGGAAGTCCGACAATGAAGTCTATATTTACTGAAATATTTCATTTTTTTGAAATAGCTTTTTGCAAGTCTTCTAGTGCTTGTATAATGCTATGTTTATCTGATCTGTGTATTTCTGTGAGACTTTGATCATTGAGCGTTTGTATTCCCATTGATAGACGATTAATGCCAAGTTCTATGAGTCATTCTACATATTTTTCAGAGATATCTTCAGGATTTGATTCGAGAGTAATCTCAGTTTGATTATTTTTATAAAAAGGGAAAGATTCAAGAATTTCTCTGATTTCTTCATGTGATAAAATTGATGGAGTTCATCATCAGAAATAAATAGTTTTATCTAAATTATTATGAGTATAATTTAAAAAATAAGTCCTAATTTCCTTTTTGAGATATTCGAGATATCTTCGCTTTTTGAATTCATCAAAAATAGGCGTAAGAGCAAACTTACAATACGGACATTTTTGATTACAAAAAGGAATATGAATATAGAAGTGGTTGGTCATTTTTTATGAAAAACGCCCCATTCGGGGCGCCAATTTTATCCAATAATTTTTTTGATTTCTGCAAATATTGTTTCTTCATCTTGGTTTGCATTGATTCTATAGATTTCATGACCACTTGATTCCCATGTATCTATCAAAGGAAGCGTATCAGCGATAGACCAAGCAATACGTGATCGGATTGCTTCTGGAGTATCATCAGCTCGAGTAATCAGTTTATTACCTGTTTTTGGATTAGTATCTCCAGTAAAACTTGCTGGAAAAGTTTCTTGAGTTACTGGGTCAATACGACGACCACAGAGACGTTCGACAGCAACATCTTCAGTGAGTTCAAAATAGATGACCTTAAAATCACCAAATAAATGAGCAAGTGCATCATTTTGATCTTTACTGCGGATTACTCAGTCAAGAATAATTTTTTTATTTGGATTCTTTGCGATGAAATTCTCAGTCATGGTGACTACAGCGCTCGTTGGAACCTTGAGTCATTGATCCATATAAGACTTAGCATCTCGTGCTTCTGGAGTGTCTTCTTGGATAAATTTACGGAGTTCTCCACCCATTTCAAATAGAACATATTCATTTGAGTAATCGAGAATTTTGCGAGCTTGAGTTCATTTTCCAGATCCTTGAATCCCGATGAGCATGAGATGAGACATAGTAGTGTATTATTTTTTTATAAAAAACTCCCAACAAAGAAGATAATAAGCCGGATTCTGTATATTGGTATACATCTATCTAGGACTGCAGTCGCCCACAGCCTCCAGCGGAGTATACTCGCATTGACTGCTCCAAGACATTATCAACTTGAGTACCATTCTCCTTGCATCAGAAAGGGTTTACCACTACACCTTTCGGCGTACTCCACGTATGTGGACTTTTCACCTTTTATCCACGAATGGATTCGTATTGTCTCTGTGGCACTATCCGTACTCGGTATTTTATATATAGTACCGAGCCAGAGCTGTTAGCTCTTTTCCTCTTGGAGTGATGTCCAGACTTTCCTCATCCTGATTACTCAGAACGCGTATACCTGTCTCCTTCTATGAGAGTCGCGCCTAGTATAGATAAAACTCTTTAAAAAGCAATCTTTCATAGATGAATTTTTCCTCTGTGAATATAGCGTGACGGACCAAATAAAATATTGATTTTTGAAATTTCGTCCATATAGTAAGTCTAAGTTTATTTTTCACTTTTTCTTGCATGAAAAAAATATTTCTCTCTTCTGTATTGTTTCTTTCTATTGTAGGAAGTGCATTTGCAGCTGATGTTGATCCAATTATTCAAACAAAACTTCTTCTTGATCAATACAGTGCACGGGTAAAAATGCTTGAAGCTGAGAACAAGTTATTGCGAGAAGAAATGTGAAAAGCTGGAATCAAGATTCCTCTTTCAGTTTTTAATGCAGCTGTCAATTCTGGTTCTACTTCTACGGGTACAGTAGCACCTCCCATTTCAACAATACCAGCAACACCCGTTACGGCAAGTGGTGAATTTTCAGTAGCAAGTATTGAGAAAACATATGGAACATCATATGCTGGATTTATCAAAAAAATTATTACTGATTGGGACAAGGTACGCGATGCCTATGTAATGCCTAAGTGAGCATATATTGGTGGATATGAATTCGTAAACACTGGTGCACTTGATCACGTATTTGTTGATATCATGTTTACCGGATCAGTATCTGCTTCAGGAATGTATGATGCTAAGATACTATACCAATTCGATAAAACGACTTTTGCTCGCAAATTGATTGGATTCTTTGAATATAACAAAACAACAGGATTTTATGTTACTAAGACAGGGAAGAATATATTCCCAGGAGTGAAGAGAACTTGGGTAGCTGATCCACGAGGGATATCTTCTCCATCATCAACCGTTACGACTCCAGTAGTGACAAATCCAACTACACCTACTACTCCAACAACTCCAGTTGCAACTGCTTCTTATGCTGATATTGAAGCTGCATACGCTGGAAAACGATTTTTATCAGTAATTTCTCTATCTAATACTTGGCTTGCAAGTAATCCAGCAAATCTTGATGTATTGCGCATACGTTATCGAACATACTTTATTATTGCAAAATATAGCGAAGCCCTCAAAGAGATCGAAAAAATTAAATCAATTGGACAACTCTCTAGCGCCGTTGCATGTGAAGGATATGTTATTGCTACCTATGCAAAAGATACGGCACTCAGTGATAGCTACAAGGCTATTTGTAATAAGAAATAGTATTTCTTATGTGTCTAATAAAAAAACACCCAATTGAGGGTGTTTTTTATTAGTGATGTGATTTGCTTTTTGAGAGTTTCGATTTTAAGAGACGTATTTTGTCTATTTTTGGATCACCAGTTTTGATTCAAAAACTTTTTCCACAACCACATCTCGTGAGTATCTCTTCACTCTTGAGGATCCACTTACCTCCAGTATGAGTGATGTATGCATTTTCGAGTATCTTTTGATCCTGTTCTTTTGTATATATGGCAATATGGTGAGTTTCTCAATTATTCAGAAGTGAAAAACCATCAGTAATTGTATTTTCAGATATCTTAATACTAGTTCCTTCACAACCAGAAGATATGAATTCTATACTGATATTTCATACTCATTTTTCTTTCCAAGTAGTATATGTTTGTGGATCAAATTTGAGCATTGTAATTAAAATTAGGAGATTATTGAATTATCGGGCGATATTGCCATGTGCCATCTTTTAGATAAACCGTATAGTTTTTTTGAGATGAAATAGTCGGTATTAATGGTATTAACTTGGATTTCACTAATTCTTCTCAGGTTGTAAAGTTTGTTCAACTTGCTCGCTCTGCGATGTATGCAAGATATATTTGTTTAATACTTTTTTGTATCATTTCAGGACAATTATCTGTCGCATTTGCGAGAGGACTATTGCCATATTGATTGGTGTTGATGTCTTTTTCAGCTTTCTCGAGTTCTCATATCCATCAGTTATCTAGGATTCTTTTTGATCCAATATCAAGGATAATATTCTCACTGAGAGATCTACAAGTAAATGGAGAATTATCATATCCATTTACTGCAATTAATCAAAAATTTAGAGCACTTGCCATATAATCTCACTCACTTGAGAGTGCCAGAATTCATAGTATCTTACTAGCTCATGGGGCATTATCTTGAGCACTAGCAATCTTATAATATTCGGATGCCTCAACTTTGTTTGTTCACATTTGTTGAATTATAAAACCCATATAATATGGAAGAGATCAACTAGCACATGGATTCTTGATTCCAGGATCACTTTGTAAGTCATCTGTAATGGGACGTTTTTTGATAGCTTCAATTTTTTGTTTATCACACAGTATTTCCATTCCTTTTTTTCAAAGAAGAATAGAATTTTCACTGTACATTTGGTTTTTGATTTTTTTCTCAGGATCTATATTCTCTGTATTTCAAAATGGACTGAGTATGAGATTGATCTCGTAGGGACGTATGAAATAGGGATTGAGATCGGTAATTTGTTTTAATATAGCATTTGAAAAAGTGAGATAATGATTTTCCTTGAGATTATCCGAAAGATATTGAATAAATTCAATCCACAAAAAACTCGCATACGAAGAGGAATGCCCCATATCAAATGTCTTCACAATAATAGGTGAAGGTAAGAATTCAGGATGCAATCTACGATATTCGGCTTCTTGTATATATTGTTTGAATCCGATTCCTGTACCAAATGTCAAAAATCCCCAAACAGATACACATCATCAAATGAAGATAAAAATGGCAAAAATGTACTTTTTCATGAGTGCGAGCGAAAAATCTAGAGATATCAAATAAAATTTATATACCAACTCCTTCATCAGAAATAGTTATCTCGTTGTGTTTGGGTGGAGTACTAGGAGTGGGTTTTACATGAATCCTATCGATAAGATCACCAGTATAGAGAAGTACGAGTGTACGACTTTCTCCTTCTCATTCACTTTGAGTTTTGAGTCCAACAATATTTTTATCTGCAATATAGCCGTGTGCTTTTTTGCGTTCATATGGACTCAGGCTTGGCATACGTATAGAATTCCCAGTGCTTCTAATGATGGCAATTTTTGAGTCTAGAAATCGAAATAATTTTTCTTCTTTCTGCTTAATATAATCGTTTACTTCAAGGTGAACATGGACAAATTTGCTGAGTTTTCTCTCAATTATACGTGAGAGGAGGTGCTGAAATACTTCAATATTTTTACCATGCATTCCTATCAATAGTGCACTATCGTTTGTTTTGATAGTTAGGTTGATATCATCTCCAGTCTGTTCAATAGATAGAGAGTCTACACTTATGCCAAGTCCTGTAAAAAATTCGGATACAAACGGAGTAAGAGCGTGTTCCATAGTATGTTTTTAGTATGGGCACATTATATATAAAAGTATTAAAAATGGAAATTTTTCATTTATAAAAATGTGTAAAAAAATTTGCAAAATTAGAAATTCTCTCTATACTATGGGGGAGTATTGACAATTAATACATTAACCATATTAGTCTATGAAAATCAAAGATATTGATCAAAAGAAACGTGTTAGCAATCGCCTTCGTCGTGTTGAATGACAACTTCGTGGTGTTATACAAATGATAGAAGATGAGGCAGGAGTACGTGAAATCATCCAACAACTTTCAGCTGTTCGAAGTGCTCTAGGACAAGCAATTAATGAAGAAATACTTTGTGCTATTGAAAAATCTAGTTCAAAGAATGATCTTATTGCCGATAAAGACATGGAGGAAATTCGAGATTTTCTCAAGATTATGAGATAAAAAATCAATAATAATTTGCTTTTTAGAAAGTATCGATAAAGTATCGATACTTTTTTATTTATATGGATTTCAATTTTTGGACAGTAAAATTTTGGTCAGATATTGGCTATAGTCTAGGCTCTGGAAAATATCTAGTGCGTAAACTCGTGTCTATAGCTGATATTAAAAATGCTCATATCATTGTTGAGCTCTGAGCAGGTGAATGACCTGTAACCCAGAAAATTCTCTTAGAAAAATTACCCGAGACTCGGTTTATTGTAATTGAGAACGATCATGAAAGCTTTTTAAAACTTCAGGAAAAATTTGGAGATGCCTGTGAGATCTATGAGATGAGTGCAGCTCATCTTGATAATATTTTAGGTAAAAATACCGTAGATCTCGTAATGTCAACTCTTCCCCTTGGAAGTATATCTA
>JAIESH010000073.1 GCA_019746175.1 Candidatus Altimarinota bacterium | reverse complement strand
GATATAGAAGAAATTACTGCTAATACTCCTGAAATCAAATGACTCGTTCTTAAGGCCTGTTTTGTTAAAAAAGTAGACTAAAGCGGTATATGAAATACTATCTTATTTCATTCTACCCTCTGTTTTTGTAACTTACCACCAAACTTTAATGCTATTCTTCCGAATGGCTCATTTTGCATATCGGTAACGTGCCGGAGATATTTGTAATAGGTATGTTTCTTAGTCCAATCAACAATCGCAGCATATACCTCTGTACCATATCACTTGCCTTGTTGAGAAGTACAAATCCAGAGTCCTATATTCATAGAGATTTCATCTGGCTTATTGAGTCAGATAGCCCCCAGAAATTCTCCTGATTCCTTATGAAAAATAAAATTCTCAAATAATTCACTATTTCACATCGCATTAATGGTTGTTTTGATATACTCCAGTTCCTCTTCTAAATCAGGATTCATATTATTAATCCAGTGATTTTTATTGGCCTTTTTGAATTCTTGTGTCAGCTCCTTGAAGTTCACAATACCATCCAAAGAAAATGGCACAACAATACACCGAGCCGTCTCGAGGTATTGGTGTACTAAGTCTAGGTATGGATCTTTCAAGAGAATCATCTCGGTGTATAAAATATTTAAATATAGAAGAAAGTGATCCTATAAATGATACCATAAATTTTTGATAAATAAAAAATATTCGTATAAGTATGCCTATACATTTATATCAAATCTATATTAAATATAGTTTTTCACTTCTCTTTTTATGTCTTTTTTTATTCAAATCCAAGAAAAAATAACATTTCTCAAACAACTTCTTACAAAAAATTCAGAAGGTTTTCAAGATGAGAAAATTGTTTGGCAATATCTCGAAAAATTGAATCTCAACGATGAAGAAAAAAATATACTTATATCTGCATTTCGAACAAGAATCAAACTTGAAGTCGATAAGCAAATATTTCAATTTAGGATTTCCCCTAGCTCCCTTTCAGATAGTCAGAAAGAAAATATCTCAAATATTTCCGAACAACTACAAGATCAATTACAAAAATTAATGCCCACTAAAACAATAGAAGTTCAAATCAAAATCAGTGATTGTTGTGGAAAAAATTGTTATGGTTGTTCTACTTTTGGTTCAAAATAAACAGTTCCCTACTATCCCATAGTATGAAGAAATAAGTATTTTTTGAAAAAAATTTGCATTAATAATTATTTTTATATACTACCTTGTAGTACATAGTACTATGTAATAATAATTATGCCAAACCAAGAAGACACACTAAAGATCACAACTCAGATGAGAAAAGGTATTCTCGAATATGCCATTCTCTCGATTATCTGAAAGGGTGAATCTTATGCCTCAGACATTCTCGAAAAACTCAAAATCAACAAACTCCTCGTAGTAGAGTGAACACTCTATCCCCTGCTTTCTCGACTCAAGGATGATGGACTCATATCATACTACTGGGTCGAATCATCGTCATGACCTCCGCGAAAATACTATCGCCTTACCAAGTATGGATGAGAAACTCTCATCATCATGAAACATGTTTGGGAAAATCTATCTGAAGCTGTCAAAAATATTACCCTATAAAACCTCTCCTATGACTCAATATAACCTACTCGGGAAAACCTATGAAATTCCAAAAACTTCTGCAGATTTTCTGGATTCATATATCAAACGACTCAAGACGTACATATCACACAATAATATCTCAGAAAATTATCTCGACGATATTCTCGAAAGAATTGGTGATAAACTCACTCAATTAGAAACAGAATCTTCACCTATACAAAATGCTGATATTATCAAAATAGTAAATGATATTGGTGAAGCGGAAGATATTTTTCCAAAAGAATCAAAGGATTCTCATACACAAACACCTGATCAAAATATGTTCCAAAAATGACTCAAAAGAAATAGTGAAAATGCCATACTATTCTGAGTATGTGCTGGAATAGCTCGACACGTATGAATTGATGCGCTTTGGATTCGGATCTTATTTATCATATTCACTTTTACAGGTTGAGTTGGTATATTTATGTATATAATCCTTATTTTTCTCATTCCCTCTGATAACAAGGTAAAATTCGAAAAAAATACAAATAAAGAGTCATCATCTGGTATCATCAATCAACTCACTTCTATGGTGGGATCTTCATTTAGATGAGTATTCCGGCTGGTATTAATTGTGATATTTGCAGCTATAGGATTTGGATTAATGTGATGTTTTGTTTGATGAGTAATAGTTTCGGGTATTATTCTATCGGGAAGTTTTGAGATTGGAAATCAACAATTTTTGAACAATATTCCAGATCAACTACAATTCTCAATACCACTTCTTACAGTTTTATCATTTGTTATTGTGGTTGCTATATTTGCCAATATTATAGGAAAAGACTTATTTGGTAAAAAATGATGGCTCACTCTCTCTATTCTTACGGCTATTGGTTTTATATTTCTCACAACTGGGGTAATTCAAGTACTCAAAGAATATACTTGGACAGAACAAAAAATTGAAGAAGTCTCTTTTGTCTTTACTGGAAAAACTCTAGATATTGATAACAATTTATATAACAATAGTCACTGAATTCAGTTCGCTGGAAATATGTGAAGATACCTACATATTGAACAGTCAGCTTCTACAGGTAATACTATTATTATAAAAACTACTGACACCATACAAACGAAGGATTCATCTGCGGCAAAATATATATTTGAAAGTAGAAATATGCCGATCTATTCTCTCTCTTGAAATATTTTGACCTTCAGAAATCCTGAATGACTTGATTTTAAAAATAAGGTACCATTTGCTTTCCCAGATAGAAATATAGAAATCATTATTCCAAGGAATATAGAAATCACTGGTGATTATATGGAAAGATATAATAAAAATGTCAGACAACAACATCATGAATATCGAGATGAAGTGGAAATCCCAGAGATTCCTGAGATCCCTGAAATTCCAGATAATACAGAATTGCAATAATCAAAAAAATCCTACACACAAATGTAGGATTTTTTAATTAATTATGGAAAGATTCTATACGTAATCACTTTCACCGAGAAAACATATACCAAACTACTCCAAAAAATATGATATTCAAAATTACTAGTACGAGCATAGATAATCTGGAATCTACATTCATAATCCCATAGACACCATATCGAAATCCATCTACCATATAAAAAACAGGATTCAAATGGGAAAGTTTTTGCCAAATTTCTGGCAAAATAGATATAGAATAAAATATTCAACCTAGATAAGTTAACGGGGTAATAAAAAAATTAGAAAATATGGAAAGTGAACCTGTGTTTTCTGCAAGCAAAGCATTAATGAGTCAAATCAGGGAAAATAATATAGTAGTCAAAATAGCAAAAATAAGCATATACAAAGTATGCGTAAAGTGCATGTCTACAAAATATGAAGCTATGAGTAAAATGGATCAACCAGTTACAAGTCACCGAATCATACCTCCAGTAGAAAATCCAGCAATTATAACCCAATATGGAGTTGGTGTTACCAGTATTTCTTCAATGGTTTTTTGCGTCTTTGCAGCATAAAATGATGAAACAGTATGAGAAAAAGAACTCATAATCAACGACATCACAACCAATCATGGAAGAATAAATTGAATATACGAAACTCATGGGTGTGACGATAAGATAGATGTCGCCATCAAATGTCCGAATATAATATAATACAAAGTAATATTAATCATCGGTGGCAGAAGTGCCTGTTTCCAGTTTCGTAAAAAAAAATTGAATTCTTTGCGAACAATTGTCATGTAAGAGTAAAAAAATGCCAATGGCTCCATAATATTTGAATTTCAGTAAGTTAATTCTGGCATTTTTCATGCCAGATACATATCTTCTTACTTACTCTATCATATTAATAGAATTTTTGCCACAAAAAAGCACTACAAAAGATCTAAAACAGGAACTTTATTATATGGAATAGTAATCACGAAACTTGTATTTACTGGCTGTCCATGCTTATTTCCATAATTACTCGAAATTACTAATTGCCAACCATGTTTCTTAACAATATCTACGACATTTTGTGAACCAAGTCCTTGTGAACCAATGTATTCACTGGGTGTACACTTTCCTGATAAATATTCATCAATTCTTGCTTGGCTCATACCTATTCCAAAATCCTGAAACATGATAACTATTCTATCATTATAGTCTCTTAATGAAATCTTCAATATTCACTTTGGTTGATCAGGTTTTTTGTATCGAATTACATTTTGTAAAATATTGGAAAAAAGTGCTGTAAAATAATCCCTATTCATACAAACTTTCAGTGCTGGGAGTCTGTTAACAAACTGGATATCAATATCATCTACATAATGCATTGATGCGGTTTCAAGAAAATTTTCTATAAGTATCTCTGTTTTATCTAATTCTGTGGAATTACTTCCATCCATAATCCCATTAATCTCACTTGTTAGTCGATTAGTAAATCAAGATGCATGTGATAAAATATATCACTGATCCACTAAATAACCATTCGCAGCTGCGAGTTTTTCAGTAATTAATCGCAATAAATTAGCACTATTAATACCAGTACCTCATTCCTTCATGAGTTCAGATACCATCATTTGTACTTCTCAGATAGTTTGACGAGCCATTTGTCAAAACTGAGTAGCTCTAGGAACAGTAGCTAGAAAATCATGTCTTAATTTTAGAAGAGTTTGATCAAGTAGTTTTTTTGTATTTGCTTTTTGAATATATGGAAGTAATGGGGACACATCTTTTGAAAGAATTTGTAATTGATCATCTCGAATTGGTACATCATTTACCACAACGGTAAATCTATAATTATTTCATTCGTAACTTTTATCAAAGGTACAAGTATAGTTCAAAGCGTTTATTGTATTGTTATATATAACAGTTGTATCAAACACTTTATCATTCATAAATCTACTCACACCAATAGATGCAATCTGCACAAATCATTGCCATTTTGTTAAAATTTTATTAATTAAACCTTTATAATTTGATTCAGCAAGTTTATCTTGGTCCTCGATCTTTTTTTCAATTAAACGTAATATAACATCTTCGGAAATAATTGAATTTTGCTCCTCATCACTTAACATGAGTAATTTACTATTTAGGATAAAAGACTGAAAAAAAGATAATTTTCTAAAAATTTCCCTATTCTCATTCTTATCGCCGACCAATACTCATACCGCCAATCGGTAGATGGTAAGCATCATTTCTTTAGCTTTATCTCGTTTTGTTTCACCAGGATGTTTTTGATCATCTAATTCAGCAACCTTGAATTTGTATAATTCAATGAGTGGTGCAAGAAATAATCGAGCATTTGACTTATTGAGATAGGTATTGAGATCAGATCAATCTTTATCGAGATATTTAGTGGGATCAGATCAATCTTTACTATTAGACAATTCACATCGATCTCTTAAATATTGAAAATCCTTATTTTTATCACAAATAAGTTGTGCAACATTTGTGGTATCTTTCAGAAGGTCTTTGAAAGCGATAGAGAGAATTATCTCCATATGGATCAATCATTGTCTTATTGAATCATCGATCTTCTTATGATCGAATAATTCATCTCTCTTTCAAAAAAGATCAGCAATTTGTGATATATCACTCAGATCAGACCTTTTCATGGTCAAAAAAAGCTCTAAAACCGCTAATTGATTCTTATTGCGTTCATTGTGTACGGCATACTCCGCTTTTTCACTATATACTTCTTCAAGGATAACAATACCTGCATGCGCCTCAGTTACAAGTGTATCTATTTTTGGATCATCTGATATTCATCGAGTTAAGAGAGCTCATAGTTCTAGTATAATAATATCAAATTTTATTTGCGCTGAACCAAAAAGTGTAGCTATTTTTGATCCAATTTTTGTGAGCCTACTGAGCTCCGTATAGTCACAAATATGGGAATAAAAAAATGCTAAGTTCACAATAATATTCAGGAGCTTGTCTCTGTATATAAATATATTATCATCAGAAACCTCAAGATTATCAGCAAAGATATCTTTTCAGGATGTGACAATATTGGTATGATATTCAATGAGTGATATAATCTTTGGGATTCTCTTTTTTACAGACAGATAATCTGCACTTTGATTAGCTGCACCGATCCACTCTCCGATAAATCTGAGATAATCTGGCGACTTATGTATATCTTTGATGGTGCTTAATTCTTTAAGGAGTGAAGATAGGAAGTAATGCGCTCAAGGTGAGTGTTTATCACGATAGTTCGGAACAGCATGATTGACTCTCGCTAGATACTCTCATACCTTTTGGATATCACTGTCTAAAGAAGGGGGTTCACTAATAAAAGCAACCTCTGGAAGTCTATTTTCTCCAAGTTCTTCTCTGTATTTCTTGAGTCTGGATTGTAGATCTTCTGACAAATCGAATAATCATCTAAAATGATTATTCATTCCTGTGGCTTCACCTGATCAAACTTGGTTCATGGACATAAAAACTAATAGGTAACAAATTTAATGTAGACTATATCTACATGGATTTTATAAATAATCAAACATTAATTATAAAATTGTCAATTATTTACTTTACAATATATAAAATATATGTTATAGTATATAAGCATTTACTAATAATCAATACAAATATGCAAAAAGATGACTCAACTCAAAAAGATGCAAACGCAACGCTTGCGACAGTTACCCTAGCTAACGCTAATTCTGGATTTGCAGAAACGAATACTGGACATGGACGTGAAGTTGCAGAAACGAATACTGGACATGGACGTGAAGTTGCAGAAACG
>JAIESH010000041.1 GCA_019746175.1 Candidatus Altimarinota bacterium | reverse complement strand
TACAGAACTTAAAAAATAAAATTTATGTATTTTAAAGAAAACCCAAATTGCCTCATTACTTAAAAATAGTATAATCTACTTATATTTTTAATTATATTCTTTTATTATGACAACTCATATAGCAAAACATATTTCAGATAGAGATCCAGAAGCATACAGTTATCTTCTTGGGGAACAGACGAGACAAAAATATGAACTTGAACTTATTGCTTCAGAAAACTATGTTTCTGAAGCAGTACTCGAAGCAAACGGATCAATTTTTACAAATAAATACTCTGAATGATATCCTGGAAAAAGATATTATGCAGGACAGGAATTTGTTGATAAGATAGAAAATCTGGCGATCGACAGAGCTCGAGCCTTGTTTGGTGCAGAATATATCAATGTTCAGCCTCATTCAGGTTCGCCAGCAAATTTGGCAGTATTTTTCGCTTTACTTGAACCAGGAGATATTATTCTTTGAATGAATCTTGATCACGGTTGACATCTCTCACATGGCCATCCGATGAATTACTCAGGAAAAATGTTTAATATTATTCCTTACGGTGTTGATAAATCGACAGAATTGATCGACATGGATATTGTCGAAGAATTGGCGAAACAACATAAGCCAAAACTTATTATTGCTGGATTTTCCGCATATTCTCGGTCACTCGATTGGAAACGATTTAGAAAGATAGCTGACGAAGTTGGCGCAATTCTTATGGCTGATATTGCTCATATCGCATGACTTATAGCTGGAAAAGCACTCGAAAATCCTGTGCCATACTGTGATATTGTTACTACCACAACACATAAAACTCTTAGATGACCACGTGGTGCAATGATAATGTCGAAGGAAAAATATGGTCCAGCAATTGCAAGATCAGTATTTCCAGGAATTCAAGGTGGACCACATGATCACTCTATATTTGCTAAGGCCATTGCATTTGGTGAAGCACTTGATGAATCATTTTCGACATATGTTCGACAAGTTATCGATAATGCTCGTCAAATGGCGAAAGTATTTGGCGAAGAATGAATTCGTGTGATATCATGAGGAACTGACAATCATATCGTACTTCTTGATATATATGGATCTTTGGGACTTTCTGGTAAAGAAGCTGAAAAAATTCTGGAAGATATCGGAGTGTCGACCAATAAAAATATGATACCATTTGATACAAGAAAACCACTTGATCCTTCAGGAATAAGACTCGGGACACCAGCGATTACTACTCGTGGTTTTGATCAGAATGCATCAGAAAAATTGGCACATATAATGGTCTCTGCTCTCAAAAATCACCAAAATGAAGCTTTACTTATAGATCTTAAGTCTCAAGTTCGCGATCTTTGTATTCATTATCCTATTCCAGGAATTCACTAATTTTTATGGAAGATTTTGATATTGCATCTGCATGAGAATCAACTGAAGCCTCTGGATCACCAGAGGCTATTCGTGAAAAGAGTGAAAAACAAAAAGAATCTTATAAAAAAGCTCAAGCTCAGATACAAAAAGCCCAAAAAGATGAGAAAAAAGCAAAACAAGATAATAATGAACTATTCAATATTCTTACAAGATTCATACAAAATCCATACTATGAAAAACTTGTTCCACGCCTTACAGAACTACTTACTATAGCACTTCCTTCTCGTCCAATTATTGGTATGCTAGCACTTATCTATCCAGATGCTGCCTATCATGTTCTCGTAAGTATTGGTCAATGAGAACGTATCCATACACTCAAAACATTGCATAGATATGATGAACCTTGGGATTTTCAAGAATCAACACTTCATGAATCTATACGACAATGGATGAGTATCTGGATAGATGCATTTGATAAATATGGTATTACAGATAATTCTTCATTAATCATGCAAAAAAGATTCTTTTCTATGATTGAGAATTCAGAATCCATTATACTTGCTTCTATTACCGAGTTTGTTTGATTTTTCTTCACTTCTCGCAATATTATTATCTCAAAGAGTATTACTGAGTCCTACGCGAGATTCATCCTTAAGAATATCCGTACAACACTACAAAAATCCTTAAATAATCATCCAGATAAAGATATAATTATAGAAGAATCAACTTCAGATATTGAATTATTCGGACTCAAGTAATCTATTTTTTTGAGAATAAAATAATATAGAGATCATCAGTCATAACAAAAATAAACTCACAAAACTGGTATATTTTTCATCGATAGTATACATATATCATTTCCCAAAAAAATTACCGATTTCGACAATATATACAGTCGGTAGATATACAATCCATCACCAGAGATATACCAGCCATCATCCTATGAGAGAAAATATTAAATAGATAATACTAGAAAACAAAATCCATCAGAGCAATCAACAGATAAGAATGTTGGCAAATATAGCGAATACAGAAATATTTCAGAAATAATAGATTATAGCTACCAGGCTTCATATACTAGCTGATATAGATACTCAAATTATTTCTTTGATGAATTTTGGGGTATTTATTTTTGATAGTAGTTTTTCGATAGGTGAATATAAGAGCAAAATCCCTATAGTACCCATAAAAGAGAGACCAAATCCAGCATCATATACGAGAGTTAGTGGAGAATATAGTAATATAATAAAACCAACGAGAATGAGTATTGATATGCTCGAGGCTTTTTTTCATCATTCTATGGCCATATAGGTAATGAGTCACATCATAACCGCTCGTATAACAGGCATATCCCATCAAACAAGTGTCCCATAGGGAATAACAAATACTATTATTATGCTTGTTTGCATAATCCGAGTTATGGGTAGATACTTGAGTAGATTTGTAATAATAATTATTACAAAGGCAATATTTGATCAACTTACTACAAGAATATGGGTAATTCCAGCTTGTGTAAAACTCTTTTTTATATCACTCGAGAGGAGATCGATATTTCCAATAGTCATACCCAAGATAACACCCGATATATCTTCAGGAAAACCCTTAAATATAGTAGATTTTGACCAATCTCTCATCTTCTCAAGAGTATTTGGTAGTTCAGTATGAATTTTTTTAAAGGTTGGTACCGTACTTTTTCCATATATTCTATTATACCAGGCATATCCAGAGAATCATTGTAGTGGAAAAGTGATAAGTGGATTGATTTTTCAATTATATTCAATCATATCTCATATATTGATAGTGAGATTGTTTGGTATATCTACTGATATATGGATTTTTGGATCAGATATTTGGATATATTTCCCTGTCGATTTATTGGCGATATTGGCGATATTGAGTCGATATGTGGTATTAAAATCATTCTTGTAGAGAATTCGATTTATCTTACCAGATACCCTGTAAGACCCGGAGAAACCATTTGTTATAGTGATTAATTCATTGTTGGATAGTTCCCTATTTGCATATTCCCGACTTCATAAATGCCATCAAAAAATAGACAACAGTATCATCAAGAGAATAATATAATATTTTTTCCATCATCCGAGTAATAGTATAACAAGCGGCAATACAGCCGCCATACTCAGTCATAGATTTGGATCCAAGTTACTACTACCAATACCAATAGCATAGGCAATAAATCCTAGAAAAAAGAGCATCCGTGGATGCTCTAAGATTTGATGATTCGCATGAGTCATATGAAGGCGTAAGATATAATTCCAAGTGCAATAATCTGTGTTAGATTGAGGAATACACGAGAACTAAAAAGATCACTCGCACCATTCATAAATTCTCACAAAAACAGCATTACGCCAAAAATTCCCATTCCCATATAACCTACAAATCCTTCTGGAACAGTCATCTTGTGTTCCACTCGATAGATAAAAAAAGCCGTTAAAATCGCAAAAAATGCATACATAACTGGAAGTGGAAAGGTAGGATTCTGGAAGGGTACGATGCTATCAAAGTTATCATATGTAACTGAGATAAAACTATTAAAAACGATACCATATACCTGACCTCAGAGAAGTGCCCCGATATATCCAATTGATGCAGCAATCAAAAACGATGGAACAATAGCATCCCAATACCTTGGCCGCTCTTTAGGTGCATTCCAAGTTTTGTAGAAAAATACGAGCAAAAATCCAATTATTCCTCCAGCAAATGATAGACTGTAGTTGTCTGTGATGAAAAAATCTTTCAAAAAAGCAAAAATATTCCCACTTTCAAATAGATCTACAAATAAAAATCGCTCTGTTCTCCAATCAGAAAATATATAAAATATTCTTCCAAAAAAGAATATAGAAAGAGTGAAATCAATAATAGAGGTGAATATATGCTTAGAAAAACCCCTTCTGATAGAGATATAGTGGAGAAGTATAAAAAACACAGCCCAAGCAAGAATCATGAAGAGTCCGAATGTATAGATTGAGAGCCAACTTCCAAGGTTAATCGTAGGGTACATAGATCGATTTAGAATTATATATTATTTTGCGTATTCAATAACTCGCTTCTCACGAATAAGATTGATCTTCACTTCTCCAGGATAATTACAATTAGCTTCAATTTGTACAGCAATCTCACGTGCTCTCTTTTCCGCATCAAGATCAGATATAGTATCTGCATCCACGAATACTCGAACTTCACGGCCAGCTGAGAGTGCATATGCCTTATTAACACCAGGGAAGCTCATAGCAATATTTTCCATTTCTTGAATACGCTTCACATAGTCTTCCACATTCATACGTCTTGCTCCTGGACGTACTGCCGAGATAGCATCAGCGATTTGTACAATCTTGGTTTCAATACAGATCTGAGGCACGTCATCATGATGACCTTCGATAATATTAGTAACCTTATCATCGAGTCCATATTTACGAGCAATACGTCCACCAATTTCTGGATGTGTTCCTTCGATATCATGATCCATAGCTTTTCCAAGATCATGGAGAAGTCCTCACTTTAGAGCAAGAACAGGATCAGCACCAATGAGTTTGGCAATTGCTTCAGCAATATAGGCAACCTCCTTACTATGCATAAGGATATTTTGTCCATAACTGGTACGGAATCTGAATTTCCCAATGAGTGGAATAATCTCTTCAGGAATACCAATTATTCCCATTTCATCAATTGTCTTGCGTCCAAGATCGTAGATAAGTTTATCAGCATCTTGCTGATTTTTTTCAACTATTTCCTCGATACGAGCTGGCTGGATGCGCTTATCTGCAATGAGATCTTCGAGAGATTTTTTGGCGATATATCGGCGAAATAGATCAAAACTAGAGAGAAAAACCGTATCAGGTGCATCATCGATGATGAGTGATACTCCAGTTGCCTTCTCAAATGCGATAATATTGCGACCTTCTTTTCCGATGATTTTTCACTTAAGATCATCACTTTCAAGTTGTACCATGGTTTGAGTTGTCTCACCAGTTACTTCTCCGGCATATTGCTGAACACTCTTGATAAGAATTTCACGAGCCATATCAGCTTCTCGATTTTTGAGTTCTTTTTTCTTTTTTTCAATGAGAGAGACAATATCTTTCTCATAGCGTTCTTCTGTTGCAGACAAGAGAATCTCACGGGCTTCCCCTGTGGAGAGCTTCGCAACTTTTTCAAGTTGACCTTCCATCTCGCTCTGTTTGCGATCAAGACTGGCATTTTTATCATCTAGACTAGATTCCTTTTGGCGGAGTTCGTTTTGTTTTCCTTCGAGCTCTTCATATTTTCTATCGATTTTTTGCTCTTTTTCTGCGAGTCTATTCTCGATTTCTAGAGCTCACTGTTTTCTTTCTTTGATATCATTTCGAGCATCTTCGATTTCTTTTCGAAGACTTGTTGCTATAGCTTCAGCCCGACTGATAACATCTTTGGATTTATCCTCGGCATCTTTGAGAATCTTATTTCCAGATTCTTTTTGTTTCATTTGGATAAAAAAATACGAACCGATACCACCTCAAATAACCCCAACAAGGAGTGAGAGGAATATATAAATATTCATGATGAGTAAGTTGTGAATTGTAAAAACGAAGAAGTTCGATTACAAATGAGAGAAGATTATCTCGTTTTTTTGTGTATTTTTTAAAGTGTTTCTAATGGTTTTTCGTATATCTAGTGTGGGTCTCTCATATATATCATGTGCTTCGTGAACATACTATATGTGAAAAAATAAAAATTGCGAATTTTTTTATCATTTTCAGGTTCCATGCTGTGTTATCAGCTAATTTTGATATATTGAGTATTATATATTTTAGTGTGTGATATTTTTTTGGTGTGAATAGAGTGTGAAGAGGGCCTACTTTTATTTGACTTTATGCATCTATTTCATAATATTTCGGTGTAATCTTCGGATCTTGGTCCTTTGTTTGATCCCTGGAAGAGTTCTTTAACATCTCTTTCCCAAATAGCTTGGTTACCCCTCATGTGTATCACTACATAAGGAGAGGAAAGAATGGATATGTAAAATTCAATAGAAAAGATGAGTCTTTTCTTATTTTTGTATATTATCTCTTCTTTCCTCTTGTTATGCAAATAACTTGAGGTTAAAGCTTTAACCTCCCTATCCGTCAGGATAGATGGTTGTCTCCTCCTGACCAGAGGGGCAAAAAAACGATATTCCCTGACCAGGAATATCACAAATAGTTGGCGCTTATTTATTTTTTTACCCATATTATATTATGAGTAACTTCTCTATGAAGATTGCTTCTACTGTATCAATGGTAGCTCTAGTATCTACAGTTATGAGTGCATCACTCGTTTCTGCTGCTAATGAGTTTGCTAAATACGCAGACAATCTTGCTGATAACGGTGTTATCGGTT
>JAIESH010000123.1 GCA_019746175.1 Candidatus Altimarinota bacterium | reverse complement strand
CTGCTGTGAAACCTGTGAATCAATTCCAAACTGATCTCAATCTCGCTATGCCAACTAAGGTGGGTAGTGATATTGGTGTTCAGGGTGTTGATATGACCATCAAGCCAAAGTTACCATATAATATAGAAGACGGTGATAACGTAGATAGAAAAATCCTAACATCTATCATTGATCAGTTTGAAGCTGACAAGGATATATTTATGGATATTGATCAGTTCACATCGTATATTCTTGAACAACTTGATACGAAGGAATTACGAAGTAATCGTATAGCACTTGAGAAAGAGCTGGTTCGCGTAGGTCATGAAACTCAGAAAATAGAAAAAGAACTTCTCGCATACAATGATAAGAGATTCAATCTTCTCAAAGAGTATGTGTCTTCAGAAAATAGCGATATTGCATACTTGCAATCAATTGTGAACATGATGAATTCATGAATTTCTGGGGAATTACGACCATTAATTGCAGATACTACAGCTACACAATCACGCTCTCGTGATCTACTAGCTCAATTCAATCAACTTCAGGATAACGTTGAAATTGATCCATCATCAACTCAGATGAATGATACAGGACTCGATAGAGCACGTATAGGACTTGAATCAAGACTTTCTCGAATGCTTGCTGCTAATACCGTTTCTCCAACTTCTGTTCCTGGTATTGCAGAATGATATTCGCCACGTTACCAGGGTGTCTATATTCTCACGCCAAGTGGAGTACAGACTCAACTATTTGATTATATCTCACCACTTACTGAGGATGCCCGTGTGGATAGTGTCGACATAGATCAAGATGGAGATACTGACTATATGTATCTTCTTGATGGAGTTCTCTACGTCAAATATACATGGAAAACGCTCCCAAATAAAATACAAGATAATACAGTAAAGATTTCTACTGTTTCAAATAGCGATTATTCTCCATATATTCCGGATTATTTTCATGAAAATCTTTCCAATCCTAAGAGTCTTAATTTCTCATTTGTTCCATCGTCACACGATGAAACAGAATGGAGAGTTGAATTCTTTGATAGGTATCTCGAATGGGATCATGTAGATATTGGTAATCATGACGAGAGAGAAACACCGAAGTCTATTATCGACATGTTCCTAGACATTTCCACAACTCCAACCAGTAACAAAACATTGCGTTCAGTATCTACTCGTCGTTCACTGATGTCTGTGAAAGATCAGTGATCGTTCGCATTGCAGTGACGTAGTGTAGAGATCTATACTGGAGCATTGTCTATATCTCTTTCACCAGGAAGAGTTCTCTATACGGGCAAGGATAGAGTAAGTATCCTCTATAAGAATCAAACGAATCCAAACTTTCAGAAGGTAACACTTGATGCCTATACGGGATATGAATTCGATGAAATTACTGAAATTACTACAACCGGTGGGAAGCTATTTCTCTTAGGAAAAGAAGATGGGTCACTCTATCCATATAGTGATGATTTTATTGGACTTCCTATTCTCCCAGGAATGAGGATATATGCTTCAGATGCCTGAGCTTCTATTCGAGACCATAGAGTATCTACTACTCTCAATCTCGGTCCTTGAGTTACCTATATAACTTATGATCTTGGAAACAAATGAACACAATACGAAGTATCGTTTCCATATATTAATGGATACTATTATGCTCGTCTCAACAACCTTACTGTAGATAAAAATGATAGAGCTTGAGTGATACTCTTTGCTCCACAGGCATCGAGTGATGACGGTGCTCCGATTGTGGATCTACCAACACAAATTCGCTTACCAATCTATTCATATAAAACATATCAAATTAGTGAAATTCTTACTGATTTGAGTAGTGCTGAGATATCAATTGATTCAAATCCGCTTGTTGATTCTGATGGAAACAATATTCCAGATGATGACTTTAGTACTGTTGGCACAGGGTTTTCTATCAAAAATAATGATCTTACATTTGGTTCATTTGTTACACCAGGAAAGTATAATATGTCCCTTAAGGCGGTAGATGAAATCGGAAATATTGCCATAATGCCAGTTATAGTTGAGGCATATGCACTTATTCCACAAATTCAAGAAGTTACCATTTCTGGAAGTATAGTAGGACGTATTCCTGAATCTATCAAGGATACGCCAATTCACTTCTTCCGAGTGAGACCAGGAGAAGTTCCAACTTTACTTGATAAAAATCTAACTCCAACGAGTTTAACGGGAGGATTTGTAACTCCAGACTTATTCAATTCTGTTGAAATTATTAAACTCAATGTAGCATCAGGATCATTCACGAGTAATAGTCGTTGAGTATTCCAACTTTCGACCGGATATAAGATTGATATTATGCCAGCTACTGAACAAAATCCTATGCAGATTCTCACAATGAATGCATCAGGGTCAATTTCTCATATTCATACACTCGCACTTCCTGATAATGTTTTATTTATAGACGTATCAAAAAATAATACTACTTCAACTGGTGTACGTATAGCTCCAATGAATTGACTTACTCGACTTGTGCCAGCAAATACTACAGATACTTCTATTCCTGGATGAATGTATCTGACAGATGATACATATCATCCTATGATTGCTATTGCTCGTGATGGAAATATATATCGAATGGATGCTTGAATCAACTTGCGTTACAAATCAAATACTGATTATCTCACGATTGAGATCGTGAAGGGAGGTATAGTTATTGGAACAATTGAATACAAGATTGAATTCTTTTATACTATGAAATAGATCAGATATTCTCTCAAATACTGGGGGAATATTTTTTCTTAATATTTTAAAATATAGAATCCTAGACCAAAAGATTGCGATTTGCTTTTTCGCAGTTTTTCTGTATTCTCTCATCCATATTTCATCAGTCCATTTTTTACTATGCTCGCTCGCGTTACCATTATCGGTCGTCCCAATGTTGGAAAGTCAAGTATATTTAACTCACTTTCTCGGCATCGTATTGCTATTATTTCCGATATTGAGAACACCACTCGAGATATTATTGAATACCATATTGACGATGAAGAAAATGAGATTTCATATATGATGGCAGATAGTGGAGGTATTGTACAAGCTGACAATGAAACACTCCTCAATGATGTTAGATCTCGTGCGAATGATGCGATCAATTCTTCTGATTTGATTCTTTTTGTACTTGAGTATGATCGAATGACTGAATTTGATGAATTTATTGTGAAGCTTCTTCGTCGTTCAGGAAAGCCAGTTCTCGTAGTTGCCAATAAAGCAGATAATCCAAAGAGAGCGATTGAAGCATATCAACATATGTCACTTGGTCTTGGTGACGTTATCCCTGTGAGTGCGGTTCAAACTCGTGGTTTTGGTGAACTCAAGGCAAAAATTGCAGAGATGCTCAAGGAACTCGGATTTGGTTTTGTTAAAAATGAACTCCACGAAGGACTCCTTCGTCTTGCGATTATCGGTCGCCCAAATGTAGGAAAATCTTCACTCGTGAATGCTATTGCCTGAGAAACTCGGTCTATCGTATATGATATGCCAGGAACGACTCGAGATGCGATCGATACAGTTATCAAGTTCAATGGAGAAGATATGGTATTGATTGATACGGCTGGTATTCGTCGTGCTGGAAAGATTGGTTCTGCCAATATTGAACAATGGAGTGTGATGCGCGCTGAAAAATCAGTAGAACGCTCTGATGTAGTTGCTGTCGTGATGGATGCATTCGAAGGAATTGCCCATCAGGATGAGCATATTGTTGGTGAGGCAATGAAGGAGAAAAAAGGTATTATTCTCGTAGTAAACAAGTGGGATAAGGTAATGAATAAGCCAGGTATCAATAAAGATACTATCCTAGAGCGATATATGCATTATCTTTCTAAGAAATTCGATTTTCTTTCATATGCTCCAGTAGTATTCACTACAGCTATCGAAAACAAGCGTATTGATCTTGTTCTCGAACATGCTATCAATATTCGTAAAGAACGAAACAAACGCGTGAAAACAGGAGTATTTAATAAATTTCTTGAACAGATTACCTACGATCATGCTCCAACAGGAAATCGTAAGTCCCACAAACCTCGTATTTACTACGGTTCTCAGGTAGATGTGAATCCACCAAAATTCATGATTTCAGTGAATAATTCTGATCATTTTCACTTTTCATATGTTCGTTATATTGAGAACAAGATTCGTGAAATATTCGGATTTGAAGGTACTCCTATTGAGATAGAACTCCGTAGTCGTAAGAGTATGTTCAAGCCAAAAGAAGCTGGAGGATCTCGCGAAGATCACTTTGGTGAAGAGATTGTTGAGCTTGAGAAGAAGATCGCAGATAAAAAAATTGATACCTTTGGAAAGAAAAAACCAAGAAAAAAACGTTAAAAAGAAATATTAATTTGTGATTATTATGTCTATCTCAAAAATACTTGTATATTTACTAGCTCTCGTTGCTCTTATTTTTGAAGGTTTTTTTGGTGTTATTCCATTTTTGAGTTTTATTTCTGAGGTAATTATTACATCTGTTTGAATATTGCTTCTGGTATCTATTTTTCGTAGATCAGTATTTCTTACTTGGAAAGAAACTCTTAAAAAGTATATACTTACCATATTTGCGACTTTTGGTTTTTTTACGAGTATATTTTTGGTATTTATCGGATATCAAAATGCTGTTCCAGGAGTAGTATCTGATATACATCTTTCATATTCTGGACAATCGATTGTCTTTGTTGAAATGTCACATATTGCAACGGATCGTTTTTTTGCAGAGAAAAAAGAAACTATCACAAAACTTGCTCAGGATGGTTATGTGATACTCGTTGAGTGAGTAAAACCTGGAACAAAAGAGAATCAAGAAATATTTGATCGTACTATAGGATTTGAATTCACACCTACCTTATATAAAGAAGTGGCTAATTTAATTCTACTTCAGAATCAGAATAATCAGGTTTTATTTGATCAAATTAATACTGGCTCATTGGTTTCTGTAGATCTCTCTGTTGATGATATAGTGACATTTATGT
This sequence comes from Candidatus Altimarinota bacterium, assembly GCA_019746175.1. Lineage (GTDB taxonomy): Bacteria > Patescibacteriota > Gracilibacteria > BD1-5 > UBA2023 > JABFSX01. The sequence goes on along the minus strand of JAIESH010000123.1, from coordinate 1,672 downwards.
GAACGGGTAATATGGTTGGTACTGGCGAACTTGTTAGTATCGAAGGGGAATTACGAACTATTATGGGTACGATCAATGATCGTGAGCGAAGTTTTGTATCTTGGATAGCAAGGTGATTACTCAATTGGTCACTCAAACAATCAGCTGATATTGATACACTTATAACTACAGGTCCCCAGTCAAAGTTATTTTCTGCAATTATTGATCGTCGAAATGATAAGATCATAGAATATATAGAGTCTAATCCAAAACAAAAAATCGCAATAGTATATGGAGCGCTTCATTTTAATGGGGTATATGAGGCTCTTCAGAAGAAAAATGCATGGAACGTTGTTCTTACTAAATCGACAGCACCTTACATAAAATAATCATCGATTATGATACAAGGTATTTCTCTAGACGTATCAAATATTTCAAACAAAGAAGATTTATTTGATCTATTTTCTCAGACATTTTGATTTCCTTCATATTTTTGAAAAAATTGGGATGCATTTGAAGAGGTTCTTTCAGGTATGAATTTTGAAAAAATTACTTGAATAAATATTACCGGTATTCATCTGAGTTGTGTTGGATATGATAGATTTAAGATCAATTTTCCAACCTGAGAGCGGGAAATATTCGAATCAATCCTTACTGATATATCAGCGAATTCCAATCAACTATCCCAATCTCTTTTATTTACATTTGAGATGAAATAATTCTTATAATAATTTCTATTTATATACTGACTTTCCTTTGCTTTTTTGCAAGGTTTTTATATAATCTCACGGCTTAATTCGATACATTTTATAATAAACATGGCACCAAAAAATAATAAAAAACCACCACAAAAGAAAATTCCACTTAGACTCCCAAAAGATGCACAAGTAAAAATTATTGAGATTACACCTCGAACATTTTTGATACCTATTTTAGCACTTGCACTCGGTTGGTCTCTTTGGTCATTTTGGAGCCTAAATAGCACTGAAACTATCGCCTACAATGATAAGATTGGACTCAACGAAATTCGTCAGAATTATCAATCAGGAGCCTATGAAGAGATTGTAATCTCTGGACATGAGATAGAATGACGAAAACAATCTCTCAAAAATATCGTTGGATGAAAAGAAGTTTCAAAAAGAGATATTGATCGTACGGTAATTCCTGCAAATGTATCAATTACTGATATTGGTCTTTCTGATCCAAAAAATCCAACTAAGATTACTATAGAAAATAATGATTGGTCGAATGCACTTTGGGACTTTATCCCAAGTGTTCTTCTGACAGTATTATTCGTTGTACTAATGATATTTATCATGTGACGTATGGGAGGAGGGGGAATGTGAGGACCTATGGCATTTATCAAGAGTCGTGCCAAGATGTATGATCCTGAACTCGATGAGAAAGTTACTTTTGCTGATGTAGCTGGTTCTGAAGAAGAAAAATCTGATCTTGAAGAAGTGGTAGATTTTCTCAAAAATCCAGCAAAATACAAAGAACTCTGAGCCAAGATTCCACGAGGAATCCTCATGGTTGGACCTCCAGGAACTGGTAAAACACTTCTTGCTCGAGCGGTGGCTGGTGAATCTGAGGTTCCATTTTTCTCTATCTCTGGTTCAGAATTCGTAGAGATGTTCGTTGGAGTGGGTGCTGCTCGTGTTCGTGACCTTTTCAAAGAAGCTCGTGAACATGC
>JAIESH010000099.1 GCA_019746175.1 Candidatus Altimarinota bacterium | reverse complement strand
TCCTCATTTCTTTGCTCTGCTATAAAAACAGGTGATTCCATTTATTTTTGGATCTGGTACAGCACCGATCTCGATCTTGTGATCTGGGCCAAGAATCTTAAATGCTGTATCTACAGCTCCAATCTCATATGGATCCATTGATCCTGTTTGGATTTTTTTATCATTTGTATTCGTTGTTTCTGTTGCTACATCAGCAACCCCTCATCCTATGGAACAAGATGATAAGATGAATATGAGTGAAGCTATAGTTATCGATTGTATGTTTTTCATGAGAAGAATTTTATGGATAAAAACATTGTATGTGTATTTATAGATCTATCAAATCTTTATATTTCCCATTTTTTAGTACATATTTCCCATCTTTGTTTATTTTTATATTTTCTGAATAGAAAATAACCTCAAAGTTACCATAAATCATCTCTTCTGGACTCAATGCCCTATGTGCTCTGAATGTTTCATCTAGCATTTTATCCAATTCATCTATTGATGGCTTTATGGATTCTAGTAGTGTATCATAATGAGTTTTTCTGAAGCTATCATTGATGAGTTCCGTACAAAAATAAGATTCTCCTGTATTATTTCCAAGACCAAAGAAAAAGTCATAAGGTTTTCCTATATTTGATATAATGGTTTTGAGATATTCACTTTTTTGTTCACTACTCCGCCAATATGGCCGTAGTATGATGATGCTATCATAGGTGCGACATATGCGTTTGAGTCCGATCGAGGTTACTCCATGAGCAAAGGCATGTACGCATCTTCATCGATCTATATAAGCTATAGCATGAGTAACTATACCATCGATAAATATTCATGATACCTCATGGTAGCTCCCACCAAGGATAATATCTCAAGATTCTATGATATGTTTTATAGTCTTGATATCAGATCTTGATAGCGTATTCCTTCTTGGCCATATAGGTATATGTGAAACCAAAAATGTAATATTTGATCCAAGTTTTTTGTACCAAGGATATCATTCAGGAAAATTACTTACCATTAATGGGGTATTTTTATGTTTCATTTTATAGAAAATTTATAATAGATTCTGATACCTTGTATCACTCTTGTATCATTTGTTTCATTTTTTTGAAATCATAATAATCTATTTCTTCTTGTCCTGGGCGAATAAGGAGTAAATTTTTTCTTCATTCGATCGATCTAGCTTCATTTTGGTTCATCATGATGCCCACCATTTTTCTGATGATTCCATATGAATTGGAAAATATTGATCCATTTGGAAATAAGAGTGTTTTCTTTATCTTTATTTGCTTTTTTGGATCAAATTGTACGGATACAGCAATAACAGGAGACTCGGTATTGCTCAATACATTTACAGGAAGATTCTCTGTGATTCATCCATCAACGAGATGTCGTCATTGGTGCTTGTATGGAATAAAAACCCCAGGAATACTAATAGAGGCCCGGATGGCATCGATCACTCTTCCTTCTTTATGGATTATCTTCTCTCCAGTATTGATATCAGTAGAAACGATCGTAAGAGGAATCTTGAGATCATCGAATGTTACCTCTCATAAATACTTCAACAGATATTTCATTATTTTATTTCCCTTGAGGAGTCCATGCTTGAGGTCTAGATCGATGAGTTTTAGAAAATTGGTTTCTATGGCTATTTTTTTCATCTCTTCAGCTGTGTATCATGCAGCATAAAAAGCTCCAATAAGTGCACCAATACTGGTTCCTGATATTTCACATGGAAATCTATCGAGTTCATTGAGTCTACTGATAACTCCTATATGAGCGAGTCAACGAGCAGCTCATCAGCCCAATACTAGACAAAAATTTTTATTCATGAAAATATGATATTCGTTTTTGAATCTATTTCAATCAGAATTTTCAATTCTGAATATTTCGTCATTGATATAGGAATTCAGCTTTACTTGTTGCTAGTGTGTTCCTTATTAGGAGTGCATGTTCAGTATCTTGTATCCATTCAGCTATAAAAATAGGAGGATTCTGTAGGACTGAAAAAACTCATATTACCTCCCTGAGATGTTTAATTTTTGATTCAGGGAAACTACCATTTCGTATATCCTCAATATGTTTACCATCTATCTTTATATATTCAGGAAATATTTTTTTGGCATGCAGTGTCTCTAGGTTTTCCAGGCTCATTCCAGGATTACCATCGTCTATAGATAGATCATCTACAGCTATAGAATATCATGATTCTTGTAGAAAACGAATATTTGCAATAACAAGATCATCCAAATATCCGTAACGATCTTCGAGAATTTCGAAAATTATTTTTTTTCTATCATTTTTATGGATTTCTCTTAGTATACTACTTATGACTTCTCGAAATCATGGTTGTCATAGATCTTTCACATATATATTCAAAAATGTACGGGTACCAATATTTTTTATTATAATTGCAGCTTTTTCAATATTTTTTTGCATTAGTAGCCCAGTCGTATCACTGAGTTTGAGTTGATTAAGTCAATCGATGATAGTTAGTCCATTCGAAAAACGAATCAGTAACTCTGATCCATACTTCACTCAATCGATTCTATATATCCACTCCCCTTCGATAGAGGCATTTTCTATAATCCCTTTGGCTTCTTTTATATGTTTTGTTTTTATTTCCTGATTTACTTTTTCTGGCATAATTTCAATTATCTTTGTGCCTGTATTTACGAGATTATTGTATAATGATACTATTCCTTTGTTTACACCTGTTTTTATTTTCTCAAGAGCTGTCCTTGTTATTTTTATATAACGAGGGAGCATTCTTTTTTTGATAACATTTATCAGGTTATCTGTTTGTATATCTCATTCTTCATTTTCCATAAAGTCGTACATTCAAAAGCGAAATCAGAGTTCAGTTGCTCATTTTAGTTGCCTTAATGTGTGTTCATCATAAAGTTCATTTTTTTTGCTAAATATTTCTAGTGTTATTCTTAGCGTAGAAACTCATGCATCCTTTATATTTTTAAGGAGGGAAAGAAATTTATTATTATTGATGTCTGATTTCTGTAGTTCCACTGAAATATCTCATCACGATCTTGCTATATCAATAGCTTGATCAAGAGACTTATGGAATATAGGAAATGATTTATGGCAGTCGCTTAGGAGTTCCTTTGTGGCACCATCTCATTGTCATCTATTGGTTATTGTATTACTAAAATCAGCTCAAATAGTTGAGTAGCTGGAACCTCAATCAAGACTACATAGTGTAGACACTTTTCTAATTGATTTTTTTATTAAACTTTCTATTTGTCAATCTAAAATTTCAGGTGAAACATTAGTAATTATATTTTTTGTATCATTTTCTCATAAATTAAATGGAGATCATTGAGTGTGCCATGGGCTGTTTACAGTGCTCATACTTAGATATCTTGATTATTAAATAATGTTATTTTTTGTATTAAAATTCCCCATTATTATACAAAACATTATTACAACATCATTACAATTTTTGTTAAATAGTAACAAAAAAGTAACAATTTATGGTTGTAATTAGTATTACTTAATATTAACTACTTATTATGGAAAATTTTATTCCAGAGAATTCAGTATCATTTGATTCCTCAGTGCTTAGTAATAGTTCAATTTGAGGCTTAATAACTTCTTCTGAGCCAAGATTTAATCATATTTCAGTTGAGAAATGAGATTTATTGATCGAATCTGTAGATCCATTTTCTCTTTCTGAAAAAGACTTTATGGCAATACAAGAAGTTAATCAAGATATGTGGGCAAGATGATTATGAGAATTTTTGGAATGTAGTAATTGTTCCCATATTTCTTCAAAGTATGATGTTTTTTGAGAATGAAGATTGTGAGTTACAATTGATGCATATAGGAAAAGTGTAAAGCATATTATGCATGAATATAACTGTAATGAATTTGCTTGTCCACATTGTTCCCATAAAATGGATCAGATATATTGAGAACAATATATTGAAGACATCAAAAATAGATTACTTTGAACTCATTCATATATAGCATTATGTAGGTTTAAATGAGAAATTGTTGGTTATATGGATTGCTTTATTGGCAGTATAGAGGATGCCTATGAGATTGATTGGAAGAGACATTATGTTAATGTTTGAGTACCAGAAATTAAAAAAAGAGTCACAGATATTTTATGATACACGCCAGAACAAATCTATTGTTTTACGGCGATGTGATTACTTGAAGAACATAATAACTTTTATAGTATTTTTCAATTATTAAATGTTGCCAGTGCTGCTATCCCAGATAGTCAAATGAACATACCAGGTGTGAGTGAACTTGATAAAAACAATAATCTTTATAGTATATATGCTAAGATGTGATGAAAAAGCCTTGGCATTTCAGATGACCCATCTCTTCAGTCAAAAATAGTAAATACGCAAAACACATATTCAAGTGATCTTACATTTTTTACAAAACCCGTCGTAGCCTTTAAGAATAATTTTTCAGTAGGTATCAAAAAATTTTTGAGACAATATTGAGTATGATTAAATATATCCTAGTACTTTACATTAGTAAAAAATATGAATTTCTTTTCTTTTATATATCTTATATCAATAATTGCTTTATATACTAGTGGTATTTCATTGTTTAGATATTACAAGAATTTGTCATGAATATTTTTTTTACTGTTTACAATATTTTCATCTCTGTGGTTTATTTTTTATTATTTATTTTTTAATGGTTCTGACCCAGAAATCTTATTGATATATTCAAGATTAGATTATGTTCTTTCAATCTTAGTTCTATATAGTTTCTTGTGATTTATCATATTTTTTCACTCTTACAATAAAACTATAGCCCAAAAATATATATGGCCGTTGATTATAGGGGCAGCATTACTTTTTTTTCTTTACGTATTGACACCTTTTATTATACCATCTTTAATGAGTGATTCAGTATGAATTTATAGAGAAACTCATGGTATTTTATATAATTTTCATATATTCTTGAGTCTTTTAAGCGTTCCGCTTATTTGATATTTTGCAAGAGTTCAACTTAGAAAACAATCATATATTAGTAAAATTCGTTTAAAAAGAATTATATCTTCATGTTTAATTACAATTTTTATATTTTTAGTTTTACAGCTTTTGCTTCCTATTTTTGGGATATGGATTTTAGAAAAAGAAATTATCATATTTTTTACTTTATTTGTACTCTATGTATGATTCACATTAAAAAGATATTATTTTTCTCCATTGCACCAGGAGTATTGATTTACAAAAATTTGAGTAATTATTATATCATTCGTATTGAGTGTTTCATTATTAAATTTAATTAAATATTTTTATTCGTGAATAGTAATTAATTCAAATAGTTTTTGGAGTTTTGGGGATAGTTTTTGAATAATTGATAGTATTATTTATGTTAGTGCTTATTCAGTATTTTATTGATATTTAAGAAAAAAATATCTAATCAATGAATCCGAGAAAAACCTAAAGCAAAGCATGGATATTATCAAGCAAAATATATCCAGTACCACATCTATTCCTACTTTAAATAAGATTACACAATCGAGTATTTGTAGTATTTTTAATACTAATACTTCCAAGATTGTATTATTGCAAGATAATAGTAATTTCCCAGAATTAATTACATATTTTTCTCGTTCAATTGGCGAAAAAATATTTATCAATGATATTGTTTTTATCGAAGAAAATAAATCAAAATTTGATAAGAATATAATTCGCCAAGAAGTAGATTCTTCTACCATGTTGGTATTTCCGATTTTTAAATCAGAGTCAGAAATAATTGGATTATTTTTTATTTGAAAAAAACCATTTGGAGACTTCTATACCATAGATGAGATTTCAGCTTTATTGAGTTTTGTAAAATTCTTAGGACTTCATCTAAAATATATTAGTACTTATACAAAGATACAAGAGTATTCAATGACACTTGATATGAGGATTGATAAGAAAACTATCGAATACAATGATCTTATTAATCAACAAAAAGAATTTATTAGCATGATCTCGCACGAAGTGAGATCCCCCATTGGTAGTGCAGTATTCCAGATTGATAGCCTTATCGATGATATAAGGATCAATAAAAATATTTCACTTGATGAAATTTCTGAAAATTTAAAGGCAATAGGTGAGCAAATTACCAATATTGGTGAGCTCCTTAGAAAATTATTTTCAGTACAGTATTTTGATACGAGGAAAGTGGTATTATTGAAAGAAAATATAGATATATGACTCTTGCTAGAAAAAGAATTTGATATATACTCTCACATGTATCAGAATATTACTTTTATAAAAAAAATATCTACACAAATTTGATGTGTAGATATAGATAAGATTCATTTTCAACAAGTACTTACCAATCTTTTAGAGAATGCTATTAAGTTTGCTAATCCTGAAGAACCTGTTATCTTAATTGAATTATCAGAAGGGTTAAATAATACCTTTTTGATTAACATCGAAGATAATGGTAGTGGTTATTGAGAGATGGATCCTTCTCTTATTTTTGAAAAGTACTCTAAATGAAATCATGCAAAATTATGACTCTGAATGGGGCTATATCTCTGTAAGAGAAT
>JAIESH010000117.1 GCA_019746175.1 Candidatus Altimarinota bacterium | reverse complement strand
ATAAAACAGCATTTGCTGATGTAAAATGATTTATGAAAGCAAATTTTGATGATGTGGAAAATTTTGATGATCTACAGTCAAAGGTATGACAAATTGTTTCAGATTTTTGAAACAATCTAGAAACACATCTTGAGAATGCCAAAAAAACATGAATTTCTAAAAAAGAAGAAATTACTCAAATGGCACAAGAGTTTCTACAAAATCATGAGGCAACTCTTGATCAAGCAAAGACAAAGGCCGCATCGTTTGTATGAGTTTCTGAGGAAACCATTGATACGTGGCTTGATAAAGCAAAAACTGAGATTGCTGATGTATACCAAAAGGTACAAGCAAAATTTGATACTGAGACCACAACAGAAGTTCCAAAAAAGACTACTACAAGAAAACCGGCTCCAAAAAAGACTACAGAAAGTAAATCTGAATAATTCTTTTATTAAATACCGAGTTCTTCGGTATTTTTTCTCTCTTATTTCCTAAAATTAATATAATATGACAACACAAGATTCAAATAACATTAATCAAGATGAATCAACTATTGCTGAGGAAATTGAGGCAATTGTAGAAAATGTAACAGATGATACAGAAAATCTCTGAAAAAATCCTCCTGCTATGGATGTTTCTGAACAAATATCTTCATTACAATCATCACTGGCTCGTTCTCAAGCAGATTATCAGAATTTACTAATGCGAGTAGAGCGTGATAAAGCTGATATGGCATTTTTTCTTTCATCAAAAATGCTTACACCACTTCTTACACAAATTGATAATCTTGAAAGAGCTGTAAAGCTCAAAGAATGAGTGGAATGAGATGGTTTTGTGGATGGAATTCGTTCTGTACTTGCAGGATTCCAAAAATTTCTTGAATCTCAAGGAGTTACATCTTTTGTATCAGTAGGACAAGAAGTAGATCCAGATCGTCATGATGTGATGACTGAGATGGCTTGAGAAGCTGGAGTTATTGTATCTGAATTTGAAAAAGGATATCTCCTCAGAGATCGAGTTCTTCGACATGCAAAGGTAATCGTTGGTAACGGAAATTAATCAAAATACATATGGGATCAACGATTCGTGAAATACTTGCAAAAATAGAGGCCCTTAATAATGATCTTCGAGAAGAGTATGAGAGACTGTCTCATAAGTATGGATTTTCTTTTCAACAAAAGAAAATCATCTTCTTGGAAGAAGTAAGACGAAGAAATAAGGCATTCAAATTTCCTACCTGGAAGTACGTTATACCTACTAATTTTAGGCATTTTTTATCGATCCCATTTATTTATGGAATGATTATTCCTGCACTTATACTGGATATATTTTTGACTGTATTTCAATATACAGCATTTTCCCTTTATAAAATACCAAAAGTAAAACGATCTGAATATATTATCTATGATAGACGTTTTCTTGATTATCTAAATTTTATTCAGAAAACAAATTGTCTTTATTGTAGTTATGTAAATGGTGTATTTGCTTATGCAGTTGAGATTGGGGCTAGAACGGAACGATATTGGTGTCCTATTAAGGCTGCTAATAAGCCAAAATTTTCACACGGATGGTATCGGGATTTTGCTGACTATGGAAATCCAGAAGATTGGAACACAAAATTCAAAGATGAAGAAAAAGCATTCATAGATGCATATGGTGATAAATGTTTTGTAAAATAAATCCTGAGAGAGAAAAGTTGCTTTTTTGAGACTTTTTCTCATAATAGTGGAAATATGAGAACACATCAATATCGTGATATCATCTGTGATACCTGTACTTGTCGTCATCTTTCAGCTGATGATATTTATGATGAGGTTCGTGCAAAAGAGCCCAAGATCGGACGTGCAACGGTATATAGAAATATAGAATCTATGGCGGAACAGGGGATTCTTAGGCGTTTTCCATGAATAAATGGAAAAACATACTATGAATGCAATAATGAGACTCATGCTCATCTTGTAGAGGATGCTAGTGGTATGTTTTGTGATTTTCCAATGGAGCACATACAAGTGAATAATATTCCAGAATGATATGAAGTGAGTGAAATACGAATTCAAATACGCAAAAAATAGAACATTTTTTACTCAAAAATATTTTTATTTCATAAAATAATTGGATATATGGAGCCAGTGATTTCTCTTGTTAATCTTTCGAAAACCATTGGTAAATCCAAGATTTTACACAATATTTCTTTGTCTATTACAAAATGACAGGTATATGGTTTTCTTGGTCCAAATGGAGCCTGAAAAACGACTACCATGAAGGCAATTTTATGAATTATTGCACCAACATCGGGTCATGTGGAAATATTTGGAAGTGCTCCAAATCACACAAAGGTTCAATCGAGACTAGGATTCATGCCGGAAAATACATACCTCTATAAGTATTTGACTGGAGATGAATTCTTAGCGTTTAATGGTTGATTTTATGATCTTTCAAAAAATAAAATTGATGAAAGAAAAACATGGGTACTCGAAAAAGTAGGACTTGAGCATGTCAAAAATAAACGTCTCAATTCCTATTCCAAGTGAATGCTCCAACGCATAGGCCTTGCTCAATCAATACTACATGATCCTGAAATTATTTTTTTGGATGAACCAATGAGCGGACTTGATCCAATTGGTAGAAAAATGGTAAAAGATCTGATGTTAGAACTCAAAAATGATGGTAAAACCATATTTTTTAATACTCATATTCTCTCCGATGTTGAGGCTATTTGTGATAGTTTTGGGATCATCTGTGAATGAAAACTCGTAGCTGATATGAAAATTGAAGAACTTGAATTCCCGCTTGAAGATTTTTTTATGAAAAAAATCAAAGAAAATAGTACTCGTAATTATATTGAATAATGCTTCCAAAAAATCTTCTTAAAAAACATCAGCATATAGGTTTGGATGTAGACGAAACACTTGCAGCTTCTGTCATGGATGGACTCAAAAAACTTCATGCTATGAATAAGATGAAATTTATTCAGGATCTTGAACAAATTACGTCATTTGATTGGACTGTTTTTTCTGAATGTGATCTTTCCACTGAAGAACTAAATCATTTTTGGCAAACTCATCATTTGAAGGATTGCTTACCACTTGAGGGTTCTATAGAAAGTGTAGTTGCTCTTTTTAATAATCAAAAAAATCTCCACATCATTACTGCTCGTAATGAACATGATCATAGAACAGATACAGAAAAATGGCTTGATCTCTATTTTCCAGAAATTCATAAATCAAATATTCATTTCGCAAATCATACAGCCAAGAATAATCAGAAAAAATCTACTATTTGTAAGTCAATATGAGTCACACTCATGATTGATGATGGGCTCCATAATGCGATAGATCTGGCTGAAAATAATATTGAATGTATTCTCATTGATCGACCATGGAATCGTAAAAAAGAAGCAGAACACCCACTTATACATCGAATATACAATTGGTGAGAAATAAGTAATAATCTTAATTAAAATAATGCAAAAAATCCTAGTTTGACTTTCTGGAGGAGTAGATTCTGCTGTTTCAGCGTACCTACTCAAACAACAAGGATTTGATGTGGCTTGTGGTTTTATGATTAATTATCTAGAAGAAGAAAGCCCTACTTGTACTACGCGTCTTGATTTGGAAGAGGCTCGTAAGGTTGCGGAATTTTTGGAACTTCCTTTTTTTACATTTGATTATCGAGAAGAATACGAAAAACGTATTATAAACTACATCTATAGCGAGTACGAGAAGGGCAGAACTCCTAATCCTGATGTTTTTTGTAATAATCTCGTAAAGTTTGATCTTTTTCTGGAAGAGGCACTAGCACTCGGTTATGATGGTATTGCAACAGGGCACTATGCCCAAAATAGAAATTGAAAACTCTTCAAATGATCTGATTCTTCAAAAGATCAATCATATTTCCTTTCCAGGTTATCAACATTTCAGATAGAGTATGCCATATTTCCGATTGGACATTTACTCAAAACAGAAGTCAGACGTATTGCTCTTGAAGCTAATCTTCCTAATGCTCAAAGAAAAGATAGTCAGTGACTTTGTTTTATTGGAAAAGTTTCGATGAAAGAATTTTTGGAACGGAGATTTCCCAAAAAACCTGGAAATATATTGAATACTTCTGGTAAGGTTATCGGAACACATGAGGGAGCATTTTCTTATACGATTGGACAACGTCGTGGTATTGCTATAGGCGGAGGTCCAGCACTCGTAGTTCTAAAAAAAGATACCAAAAATAATACTATTACAGTTTGAACCGAAGAGGAACTTTCTTTATTTTCTACTGAATGCAGTCTTTCTGAGTGGATTTGAGAGGAGTTTGAAGCATGAAAAGTCTACTGAGCAAAGATTAGATATCGTCAAATAGATCAAGAAGTTGCCATAAAAAAATGAGACTTCAATATAGAAATCTCATTTACAACTCCACAGCGAGCTGTTGCTAGTGGACAAATTTGTGTGATATATGAAGGTGATAGAGTTGTGGGAAGTGGAGTGATTATTTAATTTGGATCAAATAGAATTTTTCCATTCGAAAGATCTAATTTGGCTCTTAGAATATATTGATCGATACCTGTGTTTGTTGTAGATAAATTTGCATATCTAAATGTAATATATACTTGATTATTTTCTTTATAGATATTTTCTATATAAAAATCGTATCATCGTTTACTTGTATATAATAATTCCTGAACTCAATTTTCTTCAGAGCATCATTTATCTCGGCTATAACTACATGGAATGTATATTTTTTTATCAAGTACAGATGATTGGAATTTTTTTATGGAGTTTGCCTCGATTGTAAAGTAAGGATTTATAGCTCAATTAGATCTATAAAATACTGAGAAAATTGGTGCAAATTCTTCTCATTTTCCTTTTTCAAATGTTCTTTTTAAGAAAATATGATGTTTATCGGTATATTCAATTTTTATTAATGAATTAACGTAGAAATTATAGTCTTTTGTGATGAGAAAATTATTTTTACTGAGTTGTTTTGGCTTATTAGTTTTACAATTCCAAGACCATAAAAATGCTTCATTCTTATTCCCAGTAAGTGAGGTAGCGTTAACTACATAAAAAAGCATATTTTTTTCCTTATAGAAATTCTCCACTGATACTTGATATCAAGGATAGTTATTTATATTAATTGCAGTATGGTATATTCAATCTTGCTTTAGAGCACAGGCATCATTTTTTGATATACTTCATTGATTGGCTGATACTTGAGCGAGCCAAAATAAAGCTACCAAAAATAATATAATTTTTGACTTCATAAGAGGTGATTAGTAAGTAATATGACACTTATACTTATAACTATAAGTTATTTTAATACAATTTATCTTTTATAATTTCTTTTTTTCCCAAAACTGTCGCATCAGTTCCAGTCCAAGCATCATACAATGCAAGCCATCTTGCAGGTATCTCACGAAGATAAGCATATAAACCAAACTCAAGAGAAACATTTGCTGCCCCATACCCTATTGCTTCAATATTATTCGCTTGCGCTAGAAATAGAGCTCTTTCCACATGAAAAGGCTGTGATATAATAGTGAAGCCACCAGTAAGGGAGAATATTTCATGTGCTCGAATGATTGAATCAAGTGTACGAAATCAAGCAAAATCCATAGTAATATCCTCAGCTGGAACTCATGATTTTACTAGAGCAGCTTTCATAAATTCAGGTTCATTATAAGATGCATTACTATTATCTCCTGAAACAATTATATGTTTGATTTTTCAACGTTCGTAGAGTTCTTTAGTGGCTTCTATACGAGTTTTAAAAAAAAGATTACTACTATTAACACCAGGAGTGGTCCCAAGAAGAACCCCTACCTCATATGCTGGTATGGTTTCAACAGATTTATAGAGTTTTCCATGGGTAGATACGGATATAATAACCCAAGGCAGTACTAGGATAGAAGGTAAAACAAATATGCTCGTAATTATCTTGTTCATTTATAATGCAATGATAGTACCATCGCTTTCTGTTCTTTTTTTGAGTTCATAGCCTCATTTCTCGAGAGTTTTATCTGAAACAATAACTCGATTTGGTATTCCAAATAGATCTGCATCAGTAGCTTTTTGTCCAAATCCACTATTTCTATCATCAAGTAGAACTGTAGATCAATCAGATTCAAGTTTTTTTGCAAGTTCCTGAGCTTTCGCAAGATTATCACCGAGAACAATAAGATGATGAGAAAAAGGTGCAATATTTTCTGGCCAAATGAGTCATTTTTCATCATTGAATTTCTCAGCAATGAGTCCCATGAGTCTCGAAACACCAATTCCATAACATCCCATTACAATATTTTTGGTTTGTCCATCAGCATCTTGATATTTGAGTCCAAATGCATCAGAAAAACGAGAACCAAGCTTAAAGATATTAGCCACTTCAGATACAATTTTTTTGTCACATTCAGTATGTCCGCATTCAGCACACACAAAGTTATTTTCATCAATAATTTCTTTATTGTGCGCTTGATTACATTTTCGACAGATAAAAATCTCATCTTCTCCAATACCAATTTCAGTTTGGAATTCGTATGAATACT
>JAIESH010000058.1 GCA_019746175.1 Candidatus Altimarinota bacterium | reverse complement strand
CGTCTACACGGGCAATCTTTGCTATCTCTGTACGGATCTTTGCTTCGAGAGAGAACATAATAATAAAAATAATAGAGATAAAGCTCGTGTATTATAGGGAAAAATCTAAAAAAGCAAGTAAAAAACACTCTGTATATAGAGTGTTTTTTTTGATTGGTGTTTTTGTTTTTACCCACCCATTGTTCCGGCAAGGTTCATAATTGGTAAGAAGATACCCATAGCAAGAAATCAGATTACTACGGCCATCACCATAAGAACTACCGGTTCGATAAGCTTCTGAATACCACCGATCGCTATATCTACTTCTTCATCATAAAAGTTTGCAATCTTGATTACGGTATCACCAATTTGCGCGGTTTCTTCACCTACACGAATCATTGAGATGAGAAGATCAGGAAATAGTGGATCATCCTCAAGTGATTCTGCAATTTTTTGTCCATTTTTGATATCTTGACGGAGAAGGAGAAGACGTTGTCGATACACTTCATTACCAACGGCACTTGATACGATGCGGATAGCTTCCACTACAGCAACTCCACTTGAGAGTAGATTTGAGAATACTCGAGCAAATTTAGAGAGTACTACCTTGGTCATAATTGGACCAAAAATAGGCATCTTAATAAGAAACATATCCCATTTGTATTTTCCACTTTTTGTTTTTTTCCATATACCAAGTCCAACATAAGCAAATCCACAGAATATAATAATAAGAAACCAATAATTAATAAAAAAGTTACTTACTGCCATTACATATCTTGTAGCAGTAGGAAGATTTGCTGGATCTCAGAAGAATGATGTAAGTGTTGGAATAACCTTGATCATCAGTATAGCTGTACAAAGAACCATACCTACGATCATGATGATTGGGTATGTCATTGCCCCCTTGATCTTTCGAGTTATGGAATCCACTTTTTCTGTTTGATCAGCAATTTGTATGAGTGCAGTATTGAGTTTACCGGTTCTTTCTCATGCTTCAATAATAGATACTTCAGCATCATCAAAACATCCATAATAGTCAGATAGAGCGTCGTGCATAGTAGTACCACTTTGAATACGCTCGATCATAAAATCATAAAATTTGATCATATTGGCATCTTTCTCTTGTTTTCGAAGGGCTGAAAGACTTTTTAAAATCGTTAGACTTGCATTTACCATGGTTGCAAGAATACGAAAAAATATTACTTTTTGTCTTAACTTAATCGATCATTGCTTAAAAAGAAAATTCTTTATATAATTGGTTGTTGATTCTATTTCAACTTCTTTGCCACCATCTTCTATGTCGAGAATGACGATATCTTGATTTTGTTGTGCAGACATATGAATTAAGTTTAATTATATCAGAAAAATATTTATGCATTTTCTTTTGCAGCAGCGTATACTTCAGCAAGAGAAGTAGTGCCATTCAGTGCCTTTATGATTCCATCTTGTTCGAGAGAGATCATACCATCAAGGATGGCCACATCATTAATCATGGTTGCACTCGCTCCATCTATAATCATTTTTTTTACGTTTGCTGTAATTTCAAGAATTTCATAGATACCAACTCGTCACTTGTATCCAATATTTTTACATTCACTACATCCAACTGGTTCATAAAATGTTGGTGCTTGTAAAATGGCTGGGGAAATACGAGAAATAAGTTCTTCTTTTGCAGTTCTTTTTATAGCTTTTT
The DNA here is from genome assembly GCA_019746175.1 of Candidatus Altimarinota bacterium. GTDB lineage: Bacteria > Patescibacteriota > Gracilibacteria > BD1-5 > UBA2023 > JABFSX01. The sequence continues at coordinate 4,806 of JAIESH010000058.1, read as the reverse complement.
CAACGTGAGCTTTCATTTTTGCTTCCAAATCTTGCATGGCAACTGGCTTTTTACAATGAGGGCAAAGCCTGCGAATAAGACGTTGAGCGATAATCGCATTAATTGAAGCAGGAAGAAGAAAGGCAGGAATTCCCATGTTGAGAATACGAGTAATGGTTTCAGCTGCGGAGTTCGTATGGATTGTTGATACTACAAGGTGACCTGTAAGAGCAGCTTCAATCGCAATATTGATCGTTTCATGATCACGAATTTCTCATACCATTATGATGTCTGGATCTTGACGGAGAGCAGTACGAAGTCAGTAGGCAAAAGTATATCCAATATCTGGAAACACCTGAGATTGATTGAGTCCATCTACTTGCATTTCCACTGGATCTTCGAGCGTCATGATATTTACATCTGGTGCATTGAGTTTTGAGAGACACGAGTAGAGTGTGGTTGACTTACCAGAACCCGTTGGTCCAGATGTCATGATAATTCCATTTGGGAGGGCAATGGCTTTTTCAAGAAGTTCTTTATTGTGTCATTCGATACCTAGTCCATTAAGATCTGGAATTTTTTTACTTTTATCTACAATACGCATTACAATCTTTTCACCATGAACGGTAGGAAGTGTTGACACACGAAGATCGAGTGCTTTATTTTCAATAACAGTTGAGATACGACCATCTTGAGGAATACGAGCTTCATCAATTTTCAGATTCGCCATGATTTTGAATCTGGCTACTACTTGTTGATGAAGGAAGGTTTGATATTCAAGGATTTCAGTTAACATACCATCGAGACGATACCGGAGTCGTACAATATTAGTAAGTGGTTCAATATGAATATCAGAACTTCATGATACTACAGCCCCTAGAATAATAAGGTCACAGATTTGGGATATGTTTTCACCTTTATATATTGCGGTTTTGAGTATTTCGATAGTAGTGTCCATATTTTATTTTCCTGTTAGTTTTCTGAGTTCTTCTTCAAGAGAAGAAAGAGAATTGAGTTCTGATGAGAGTGCATAGATTAATCCAATTCCTTGTGCTTGTTTTTTAATAGTATTTCCTTTTACAAATTCTGCATATTTTTTAGATAAAAGTTGGAGTTCTTTTTGTCTTGGACAAGTAATTTCGCTATTACATTTAGAGAGAGCAAGTTCAATTTTTTTACCAAGTGCTGTTTTTCTACTTGCGATAGTGCTTGTAAGAAATGCCACATCATTCATTGATGAACCTCTTATATAAAAACGAATTGTCATTCGTCCAGTATTCTCATCATTTGGCTTAGTAAGATCGAGAGGGGATTCAAGCGAGAATGAGTTGATCATAGCAAGTGGATTACTCATTATGCTAGGCTCTCATCCTATAATTGTACTACCAGTATCCACAAGTATATCAGGGCGTCCAAGATTATTTACAAATTCTATCATTTTTGCAATATTGGCATTGCTAGTCTTGAATGATATATCATTATCAAATGACCCAACGGTTTCTGGCATAGTACCACCTTTTGTTCCATATTTTATGTTTTGAATACTGAGTGCCGCAGTTGAATCAAGACTAAATTTTTTAATAATATTTTCCTCTACAAATGTAATGTATTTTTTGAGACTTACAGTATCTTCGTTGATATTGTTACTAATTGGATTAAGTGTTGGTAGGATACTATTGAGTCGTCCTTTTTTAATAGCAAGTTTCTCTTTATCTTCTTGGCTTTTCCCAATTTCATTAATAAGCCAAGTGAGATATGGATCTCATCATACTTTTTTAGTAACTGCTTGGGTTTCAAGTGGTGCTGATTGGATAATTCCAATGAGCTCTTCTTTTCATTTACCTTTTCGTAGTAATCACTCGATGAGTTTATATTCAATACCATTATTAGCAAGATTCTTATAATCAACAATTACTTGATTTGTTTCAGTAACATTTGTTGATAATTCACTATACAACGGCATGGTATAAAGCCAACTTCCAATGACAACTCCCATAATAAGAGTAAATTGACCAATGGCCGTATGCATGAGTTGTTCACGTTGATTTTTGGTAGACATAAATGTGAAATTAAGGTTTTTCTATAAGGGGAACATATCGCACACTTATAGGAATAAGTGTAGTAGTAACATACGTATTTGTTTCTTTATCAAATACACTTCCAATACTGAGGGATGTTTGATAATTATTGAGTATTAGTGAACTTTTCGTTGTATCAGCAAGTTTTTCCATAAAATCAAGTGCCTCTATTCGAGATGATCCAATTTGTCCATTGGTGTTGCTGCTTCCAATTTCTCATCATTCAATCGTACATTGTGTTGAGAGAGTGTCCCCGTCAGTAACAGTAATACCTGTACATTTAATATTTTTTTCACCAGTAGTAGGATCTATTGTTTTTTGAGCATTAGATTTCACTCGTTCAAAAGCTTCAAGCACATTGTTGACTCGAGGTTTAGTTTGGAATGTATTTATAATAAATTTCTTCTCAGGAGAGGCATCTAGAATACTTGATGATACCTTAATTGGAATGTATTCAGTAAGTGCATCTAGAATATTTTCTTCAAGTACTTGTTTCTTGTCTTCATACTCCTTTTTGATAGCCGCAATATTTTTACAACCTTTTTCAGTACTCGGTAGAGTAACGTCATAGTTGAGATATGGACAAGCAAATGGATAGTTTTCTAAAAAAGAAACATCATCTAGTGATCTCACAAATACATGTAGTGCTGAAACTGCTCCTATGATTACCGCAAGAATTGCAGTATATTCAAGAACATTGACCAGAACTTCTAGTCCTGATCGTTCTTTTTTTGTTCCGAGCGTCATTTCTCCACTTCCATTCTCTTGAAAAAAGTCATTATACAGAGTATCTTCTGACTTTACAGAGCTGGGTGTTTCATTGAGAAAAGATGATTCTGGAGCGGATTGGGATACTGGAGTATCACCACTTCCTGTTGTGTTTGAAGTATCTGCCATAGATAAATTACTTATTGTGACACAACAATAACACAATTGATATCTTTTCGCAAATTCCTAACAATAAAATCTCTTGCGAAAGACTAATTCGTCATTTTTATAATAATTCTTTTTGTATTCTTTTACCCCATTCAGTATCTGATAATCTAGTATCCGTGATGAATATTGACTTACTATAACCACTGGAACTAATTCTCTCAAATAAAGTATTAAGTCTAATAGTTACAATGGGTTCACTATATTCTGAGAAATTATTCTGCATTCCTACGGTTCTTGCTAAGAAATATGGATCTGTTGGTGGATCAAAAGGAATTTTTGTAATATAAATACATTCCGCATTGGTCCATAGACTATACTCATCACGCCAAGTATCGATAATCCCAATGAGGATAGTTTTATGAATGTTTTTCTTAAAAGTAGATAGCATCTTTCATTTTCCTCAAGAAAGTCATTGGATGAGTATATCTATATTTTTTCAATGTATCTTCCTGAGCACTTGACCAATATCACGAGCGTTTTTTTGGCTAGTAGTCAATATGATACTTCCAGCTACTATTGTAGATGGATGATATTCCATATATTTAATATTATGCTCTGCATGAAAAACTTCATTTGATACAAAATCATCCTCTACATAGCCGTATTCCCTCATAATAAATGCTCTTGTTTGAGGAAGTGATATATTGCTACCATAAGAAATACTTGAATTCAGTAGGGAAGTTATATATTTTTCAATGCTTCTTGGTATGAACGTGATTTTCGTTTTTTCATTCATAATCGTGAGTATAATATTTCTATTATCATCTCATCGATTATGGTACATAGCAAATTGGTATATACATTTTTCTATATATTCTATAGCAAGAATAGTTTCTCTTCATTCTATATTTGAATGCGTATCTTTCCAATTTTTCCAAGACATTTCTAGGGTTCTACTGCTATGTACAAGCCACTTATGTCCACGATGCCAGAGCATTTCCTGAGTAATAAAATATGTTTCCCCATGATTACCAGGTGGATATGCTAGTGGTCCAGTTGGTCTCTCGGGAATTGATTCATAGATAGATCTAATTATTCCGATCATATCAAGCATATGAATTATTCATTCTTGTCATAAGTTATCAGAATAGATGATATGTATTGATGCAATAAGCATGTCAAAATCTAGCTCAGCACTTTCTTTGCGTCTTACAACATCCTCTATAAGAGGAATGTCTTTTATCATAGTAAATCTATCTGAATTTGATTGGTTTCAAATTTCAGAGATAAGTAGAGGAGTTTGTTGGATTTTTTTATTATATGATTCTCTCCATATATTCCATTCATTTTCTCTACAAAAAAATAATACCAACATGATTCTCTCATCGCCATAATATTTGAGTTCATCTAGGAGTCCCGTTTTTGTATGTAAAAGCCAGAATGAAAGTTTTGTGATCAGAATTAGTTTTTTTCTCTCAAAGCGAGTATTGCTACTAAGTAATTCTCTTAGATATTCTACGGAACACCACTTTTCTGTTTTTATTGAGATGATATTATCTATTTGATGCTCTCTTAAAAAGTGAGACATCCATTCGGCGGTTTTGTATCCAGGTGTAATGAGTTCAATATGAGAATTTGATTTGAAAGCATTTTTTATGAGTTCTAATTCTTTGTCTATGCTTCAATGCGTATCAATAACTTTTTTTACAGATTTTTTCTTTTCGAGTACTATGGTTTCATTATTATCTAATTGTGGTTTGCTTCCAATAAGATCCAAGAAAATTCATGATGTATCTTGTTCAGATATTTCAATGTGGCATATTTCAGAAAGGGTTTTCAAAATATTATTTCAATCTTTTCATATAAGGAGATT
>JAIESH010000154.1 GCA_019746175.1 Candidatus Altimarinota bacterium | reverse complement strand
ATTAAAACAAAAGCTCCAAGATTACAAGAAAGAATTACAATCAAATATTTCTAGTCTTTCGAAAGTTCAAGATATTTCAAGAAAAAAAGATCTTGAAGGACGAATAAATGGAATTGTAAAAATAATTGATGGACATATTACAATGATCAATGACTCTCTATGAATACCGAATGAAACTACCCAAGGAAAGAATAGTCAAACAAAAAGTGTCTCAGTAAGTAAGACGAATCAAACAACAACATGTAACAATAAACCTGTATCATGAGGAGTTGCTAATTGGTGTCCTGTTGTTGGTCAAAAATTTACCTATACATGACCCAAGATAATCACCAAAACTGGAGAAGTGAACATTACAGGAAAATACTATAAAAATGCTCAAATCAAACTACTACTTGATGATGTAGATATGAAACAAGATTTTCTTGTTTGGGAAGATGGAACTGTCCAAGCAAAAGTAAATATTAAAAATTGAAAAACTATAAAGATTATTGATAAGGTCACAGGGGATACCTTATTTACTATAAAGATTCAAATTCCTACTATTAGTAACACTATTCAAGTATGAACTAATAAAAGTTGAAGTGGTAGCACTCAACAAAGTGGGAATACCGCAAATGGTGAAATTGCTACTGATCCATTTGTTGATTCTCTAAACTGAAGTGGAAATTACATTTGACGCATTCTAAGTGAAAAGGAAAGACTGGAAATCCAAAAGAATCTTGCTGAACAAAATAAACAACTAAAATTATTTATCCAGAAATGAGGTCACATTTACCAATAATAAAAAAATATAGTCTCGTTAATTCAACTATCACTATTTAAAAATATGAATAAACAACAAGCGGAAGAATCATACTATCAAAATATAATGAAATCGGCAACTTGGCACAAGGATATAGACCTCACGAATACTGGTATACAAAGTTTCTGAAACACAATCCCCTATTGAGCCATTGCCTCGACAAATGCAACATTCATTCCTACAAAAAGAAATATAGGTAAGATTATTAGCTTTTCTATACTTGGACTACTCACACTTTCTCTCTCAATAACATTAGGATTTCTATTTATTCTCATTGCAATATTTTTCTATGCGGTTGGAAGAAAAAATAAAGTATACGTTCTAGAAGTAACAAATAACGCAGGACAAGTAAAGAAATTCTGTACATCGAATCCTGAGAAATTCGTAAAGCTAAAATCTACCATAGAATTGAAGGTACAAGAAGCGTATCAGAGACATAGATAAATATCTCTCTTACTATAAGAATCAAAGTATCCTAAGAATCTCTATATCTAGAGATTCTCTAGTCTCTTGACTGCATTCAAGGTAAGTAACCGTTATATGTATCGGAACTCTCCTCCTTCATTGTGGGGGTATGATATATTCATTATTTTCCATATGAAAAAATTAGATTCAAAAGGGATCATAGCATATTGTTCTTGAAATATTGAAAGAAGTTACGATAATGACTTCAATTTCCTTTATCAAGAAGATATGTCCATACGCCCATTCGAGACTTTTGTTGTTCCGTGAATCAAAGATACCCTTCAGAATCTTACCGAAATAGGATTCTATCTCTATTCGTATGAGATTGAATACCAACGAAAAAAAGATCTTATTGAACGAGCCGATTGTCTTGGAGTATGACTTCCAAAAAGGCTTGTCGATGGATGAGACTTTGTAGATATTCAATATATCTGAAAAATCCAATCAAGAGGATATCTCTCAGCAAGAGTAAAAGATGGAAATGTGGAGATAATTCAAGTTGTTATCGATCATTGAAAGGCGGATGAACCAATGAAATCACGACTTAAAAGAGCCTTCCAAAATCAACTCATCAATTTCCATACAAATGTAAAGGATCGATGGAATGAAGAATGGAAGTTCGGATTCTTCGAGCTGGAACAATCAAATCCATATAATACAGAAGTGCTATATAAGGAACATCAAAATCATACAATATACCTTGAATTCGATAAACAAGGGTATCTTCTGGATAATAGAAAATCTATGGGTGATTATTATATGATTGCACCATGAATTACTTATGACCTCAGAGAATGATATTTCAGAAAAAATTGAGAACCAGTACTCTTTTATGACTACAACGCAGAGCTCAAAAAATGCTTCATAGAGACTCTTATAAAAGCTCAAGGTAGCGTAGTCACCAAAGAACGCCTTCTTAATACTCTATGACTCAAAAACTCTGATAATCAGAGGCTTCTAGAAATCAAGCGTTCGCTGATTGAGTTCGATTTCAAAAAGAATCTTGGAATATCAGAATCTGATCTGTTGAATATCTTCGTATGTCCGAGAGGACAATGATATCGGCTCATTGGCGAATTCAAAGAGGAGTTATAATCCAAAAAGAGGCTTACTCCTCTTTTTTGTGAGCATTTTAGATTGTGTATCCCTCTGAATTCACACAATCCGAAAAGGAAATATCTGCTATTAAACACAATATACAATGAATAATAGGATAAAATCCTATTATAGAATACACTAGGTTACATATGTAAAGTACATTTCTGTTAGAAAAATAGTTACTAATCTTGTTTTTCTCTAAAGATTCTATTATAGAACTCTAGATAATTAAAATACAAAGGTGAAGGAATCATGAAGTATTCTTCATAAAGAGAACTCTCTTCATTGATTTTATTAAAAAAATAATCTCCTTTTCATTCACAGGTTATAGGTTCAAAATGAATGTTTTTCCATTTTCAGTTATATTGATCTCATGTTATATCAATAGCGATAAATTCGTTTTCTAGCCATACATGAGAATAATCTTTTCATTTATAAGAACCACGTTTATGGACATACTTAAATCAAGTACATCATATATCCTCAAGATATGTTTTTAATATTTCACTAGCCTTATCACAACATGATCTAGGAAAATCACGAAATCCATAATCTATTACAGTTGCTCCTTCAGATTTATGTAAAACAATATTGTCTCTAACAAATGTAGCTATTGATGAAATTTTATGTTTCATGGTTATGAAATCGTTTTTTTTAGACATTGTAGAATTTTTCTATTAATTATAATTCTTCTATTTATTTGTTTCTCAGAGTGTCTTTTTTTGTTATATCTACTTATAGCAAAATCATGTTCCCAGTCATTGATGACTCACTTATTATGTGCTAGTTTTATTAATTCAGGACAGGGTCATGATTTTAAATCAGAACTTATTCTTTCAAAAGATGTGAATACTTTATTTGGTTCCTCGGAAATGAATTGATTTACACATATATTTCATACTAAAGTGGTATTATTATTGTCTACATTTTTCAATATACATATATTTCGTATAGGATAATGTCCACATAAACAAGTTTCATTATCATTTCAGTCATCAAGCTTATATATTTCATATACTTTCCATTCCAACAGAGCGCTATCCCAGTCGTTAGAATTACTTAATTCAAGTATTTTTCTTTTGAGTTCTTTATGATTGGATTTTTCAGATGTATTGAGAGCATTCTTCATTACTATATGGAGTTAATACTTGTTTCAAGTAGATAATAGAACTCTTTTAGTAAGCAACTTACTATTATATATATCCTAATTAAGTTTCTTAATTAAGTTTCTTAATTAATTTTCAATTAATTTTATTGAGCTTAAATAAAACTCATTCTGTAACAATATTAAAACTACTATCTTCATTCTCAAATGAAGCTAACACAATAATTTGTCATGTATGAGTTGATCCTAGATCTTTTATAAAACTACGAAAATCTGATATAGATGCTTCTTGTTGTTTTGGCTCATCGAATATTATGATTCATGGATGATTTGCATTAAAATGTATAGAGGTTCTCATTAGTGCTACGGTATATGCCCAAATTGATCTAATCATATCACTACCCGAAGAATGTGATATGATGTTATATGATACTCTCGTTTCTCCGTATCAACTTGTTACAATAGGTAAGTAAGTCTCTTTTGAGATAAATATTTTATCAAATGATCTTTCGCTTTGGTATCAGTAATTTTGTAATAGTTCACGAAATGTCTTTTCAAGATAATCTAATTTCTCAATATCTAGCTCAGAAAAATCATCCTTATATTTACCATCTTCTGCAATTAGTTTCGTATAAGAATTATATAATAATTCAAATTCATCAATGGTTGATAAGAATTTCTTATAGAGGGATTCGAATTTCGATAACTTCATTTCCAATCTTATTTTTTGAGCAATATCAAAAAATGAGGGTAACCTTTCGTCGCTAATTAGCTCTCTTTTTAAATATCTAATTTCTTGTCTTAAGTTTGATAGTTCATCTTTTAAATATCTTTCCTCATACTCCTTCTTTTCGATTGATTTTTGAAGTGCTTCAATATATACCTCTAGCATTTTCTTTTGAGATTTTAGGTATTCTAAATTCTCTTCAAGACGCATTGGAATATGGTTTTCATCGCACGGTAAAAGAGAATCATTAATGGCTGATTTACATGTGGGACAGATGTTAGATAAAATGCCATCTTCTGTTGAAGCTCATAATTTTTCTATCTTAACGGCTCATCTTGTCTTTTCTAAATCATCTTCAATAAACTCTAGTTGATTTATATAATTGCCAAGCCTTGCCCTTTCCATAGATATAGAATCCATTAAGTCATCGTACTTTATTGATTTTATTTCAAGAATTTCATTTTTTCTCTCCAGGTCTTCTTCATATGAAGATATTTTCTGTTTTATAGTTATACTCGGCTTATTAGATATATTTTCTAATTCTTCTAATTCATCAAACAACTGACTATTATATTCTCATAATGTTTGACTTTGAGAATCTGTTTTTATTAATATTTGGATACTTCAAAAATCCTCCATCGTAGACGGATCACTTTTTATTCATCTAAGGCTTCAATTAACCTCTAATGAAATTTGTATTAAGATATCATATATTTTATGCCAATTATTTTCAATATTTTTCCTTCTAGCGATATACTCTTGTTTTTGTTTTTGCCGTTCTGATATATCAAGGTTTAATGTATATTCTATAACTTTTCATTTAATTCATGTAATTCCTCAATAGTATGGAATTGTACTAAGAAAATCAGACCAACCTGCTTTTTGTTCAATGAGATAAGATGGTGCTATTTGTTGTAAATATATTTTCTGATTTTTTCAATCTTTTGTGACTACCTCAGGTAAGGTTAGGTTCAAAAATGATGCAAGGTAATTAAAGAATCAAGTATACGGATTTGTAACACTTCCACCATCATGCAAGAAAAAGAATTTTGAATCTAGTCCCTTTATATTCCCAGTAATGCCATTTCAAAAAAATACTTCTACTAATTTTGGATCCACAGTAACAGATTTTACATATCTTTTAATTGTAATGACTTCATTATTTTGATTCTTTATTTCTAATAATAAGTATGTTTCGTATACGGGAATTTGCCTACCAGTCTCATCTACAATATGATCCTTATAGACATACTGCATTGCATTTGCATTTTTCCCTTTCATTAATTCCTCAAATCATAAACAATATAGTATTCATTGGAAAAGACTACTTTTTCAAGAAGTATTATCTCAACGAATGATATTTAATCATTCTGAGAACAATAATTCATTTCCATAATCTCATTCATTCGTATAAGTAAAAATTCTAATTCAGTTGATTTTAAACATATTTATAACCACTTATTGGATAAAGCTGTAACATCTTTTTCCGCAAGACCCTTTCAGATTTTCTCTAGAAAATCAATCTCTATTAAAAATTCTTGTATTTTAAGTAATTCTGAAGATAGGGCATCGCCTTTTGGAAGTAGTCTATAGGTTTTTCAATCAATTAACTCAATATACTTATCAGCAACGGCATAAAGTAATACTCGATTAATTGCAGGATCAATTCACCAAAATCATATATTTTCATATTTTTTATTCTTTACTCAATAAATCATCTGAGCCCTACGAAGATTATCTTTCATAATCCATGACAAACAATGTAATTTTAATAAAGATGACTGCTCATTTCTGCAGGATAATTTTAAAATAAGTACCATCTGAGCTAATCTGTATGATAGTCGATAAATACCTGGAATAGGAATGGGTCTTTTTGTGAATGTAATATGGTTTTTACTCATTTTTAGAAATCAATAGGACATTGAAGAATCCATTCAGCTATCGTTCAATTCACAAGATTATCTATCATTCTATGGGATAATCCATTAAATGATTTGCTATATGATTCGTAAAGTTCTCTCTTGATTTCTTTTATAGCCTGGATACTTGAGAGATCTGATTTTAATAGTAATTCTCTTGGCAATCTTGATTCATATTTATTTTTAATTTCAATATATTTCTCAAATTCAGTTACTAAGTCCCTTTTCCATCTATCAAGCATTAATTGGTAATCCAGAAAATCAGTAACGGTAGATCAGGCGTGGCTAGTAGCGTACCAAAACCTACGAGCGGGGATAAAAACGTTAA
>JAIESH010000077.1 GCA_019746175.1 Candidatus Altimarinota bacterium | reverse complement strand
TACCTATGATATTAGTGGTAATAAAATCTGCTGCAGAACTAATTGAATTATCCACATGAGATTCGGCAGCAAAATGGATAATATCCGTGGGTTGGTATTTTTGATATATTTCTCTAAGTGCTCCGATATCTCTGATATCCACTTTTTCAAAAGAGTAATTCGATGCGGATTTGGCCTCTGAAGAAATCTTATTTAGATCTCCCGCATACGTCAAAAGATCTAAATTAATAAAATGAATTTCCGGAAACTGAATTACATATTTTGATAAAAAATTGGATCCAATAAATCCAGCACCGCCCGTGATAATTATTTTATTATTTGTCATTGTTTACGAAAAGAATTTTTTATAAAGCATTCGCCCCGCTATACGAAGTGGTCATCCATGTCGTTGTCACTTGGTCATCGTATAGTCATCGTAGTGAATATTAACCGGAACTTCAGCAAAATGATATTTATAAATACCAATTTGATCTATGAACTCGCTCGCATATTCCATTCCATCCATGGTAATATGAACTTTATCGAGTATATTTACTCGAAACATACGATATCCGTTGTGTGCATCAGTCAGATGTACTCATGAAATGAGTGATGTAAAAATTCGCCCTCCCCATAATATTATTCGTCTAAAAAATGGAACATTGCTATTCGTTTTTGTGATAAATCTTGAACCAAAAATAATATCGAGTGATTCATCTTTTTTAAAAAGATCCATAAAATGATCCATATCTTTGATATCATGTTGCCCATCAGCATCAAATGTAACCACATATTTCCAATGATTTAATTCATGGAATGATCTGATATAGGCAAATCCGGTTTCAAGTGCTGCTCAAGCACCACGATTGGTGACATGACGCACATAGTGTATGGATTGAGATTGAAGCAGTGGGGATAATAACTTGTCAGTATGATCCGTAGATCCATCGTCAATAACGAGTATCTGATCAAAACCGGCTCATATAATCCCCTCGATTACCTCCAGAATTCGAGTAGCCTCATTGTAGGCTCTGATGAGAAATACGATTTTATTTTTTTGCATTGGAAATAGCGATTTCACGGACTAATCTTGTTACTTCTTCTCTGGTTGCTTCAACTTTTTGAAGGAGAAGTAGAACAAAATAAAATAAAAAAATTATACTTGCATACACAAGTAAATCTGCTCCTCTTTGTAATCCGAAGAGCTGTCCAATTGTATTGAGGACTGTAGGGAAAAAGGTAAAAACCAAGAGCCCAGATCCAACTCATAAAAAAACTAAAAAATGCAACGCATTAAATCGTTCTCTTCTTGCAATATCAAGAGCAACCAGGAAGATAATTAATCCTGATATAATGAAAAAAATCTGAAGAAGATTCATGAAAAATTAAGTAAAAACTAGAGAGCGCTTTGAGTTGCACCTGTTTGTGATGTTTGTTCTCCCATATATTGCCATGCGTCAATCTTTTTTCCTCATACCGTACAATAGATAAGATCCATTGTTGGGATGGTTGGATTTTTTTCTATAGATACTACACCTCCCTTACTTGTACAAAAACTTGCTGCTGGAGAACCAGATTGAGTAGAGGGATACTCTATTGGCTTTTGAACTGTTGAACTAGACCATGGAAGAGTACAACCAGAGAGCACTACCATAGCCGAAACGATAAGGAGTGATGATCGCATAGTAGAAAAGAAAAAGAGATAAAAGAGTTGACTCAGGACATAGTGGAGTATAATCCGAAAAATAATAAAGTCAAAAAGCATGCAAACGCAAAACGGTAACCTTATCAGAATTTTAGGAGAAAAAAAAGAAAATCTCTATGAGACACTTCTCGGAAATAGAAATATCCACGAGGATAATCTTGAAGCCTTTTTCCATCCAAAAATTGAAGACTTGCATGATCCATTCTTGATGCCAGATATGCAAATTGCTGTAGAGCGAATACTCGTCGCCAGAGAACAAAAAGAACGAATGGTGATATTTGGAGATTATGATGTAGATGGAGTATCAAGTACTGCAATACTGGTGAAGTTTCTCACAGAAATTGGATGTCTTGTCTCATATCGTCTCCCTCATAGGGTTCATGATGGTTATGGTCTCAAGGATTACTTTTTTGATGAATTAAAAGAAAAAAATGTCTCTCTCGTGATCACAGTTGATTGTGGAACAAGAGATATTGGACCTATTAAACATGCTAAGTCAATTGGAATCGATGTCATCGTAACGGATCATCATGCGGTTCCAGATAACATACCTGAAGAAGTTATTGCGATCGTAAATCCAAAGAGAAAAGATTCCAAATATCCATTTCAAAATCTTGCCTGAGCGGGTGTAGCTTTTAAGTTACTCCATGGAATCCTCATAGGTATGAAGAGTAATAATATCAGCGAAACCCTGACTCGATATATTGACTTCGCTTCACTCTGAACCGTGGCTGATTGTATGCCAATCATCTGAGAAAATCGAGTTATTACCACTCTTGGACTCACACAGATGAAACAATCTGAATCGGTTGGGCTCAGAAATTTCTTAGAATGACGTGATCAAATCGAGTGAAATGCTGATATTATCGGATTCCAGATCGGACCACGTATCAATGCAGCAGGACGAATGGATACTCCACTCACAGCACTTCGTTGGCTCCTTGCCTGAGAAGGCCGAACAGATGAATTTTTTGCAGAATTAGAAACACTCAATGACACGAGAAAATGAACCACTGAGTCACATTTTCAAAAAGCCCTTGAACATATTGATACTAGTAAACCTGTTATCTTCTATGATGCTCGCGATCTGGAACATGGAATTATCGGACTTGTCGCATGACGATTAACCGAGATATATAACAAACCAACTATCGTAATCAAGAACGGACATGACCATCCGCTCACGAGTCGCAAATGAGATACTATTTCTGTAACTGAGAATACTAAATCTATAACTCTCTCGAGTGAGGAAACCTCTGTGGCATCATGTAGGTCACCGGAATGGTGTAATCTTATTGAATTACTTGATACGTGTAAAGACTTTTTTGTGAGATATGGTGGTCACAGACAAGCGGCGGGTTTTACTATAGAGACTTCTCAGATTCCAGCATTTCGAGAAGCGATCTGGAGAGAAATCGCAAGAGTACACGACATATCTGATCTCCCGAAAAAAGAACTCACCGTCGAATGTATACTTGCTCCATCGGACATACACGTCGACACACTCGCAGATATTGATCATTTTCGTCCATTTGGAATTGGAAATCCGAAACCATTGTTCATACTTGAGAATGTAACTATATCTAATACAAAATCTTTAGGACAAGATGAAAAACACTTATCTATAACTATAGCCGAGAGTCCATCACTCAGATTTCTCATGTGGAATGTCGGAGACAAAAAAGCACATCTCGCACCTGGTAATATTGTTTCGTTTGTTATAGAAATCGATAGAAATGAATGGAAATGAAATATCAGCGTCCAATCAATAATCAAAGATATTATTATCTAATATGTCATCTAAAACTATATCTTGGGAAGAGTTTGAGTCAGTGGATATTCGAGTTGGAACAATTATCCAAGTTGAAGATTTTCCTGAAGCACGAAAACCTGCATACAAATTATGGGTGGATTTCTGATGAGGAATTGGAATCAAAAAAACGAGTGCACAGATCACGACAAATTATCAAAAAAATGAACTTATTGGAAAACAGATTCTGTGAGTAATCAATTTTCCACCAAAACAAATTGGCACATTTATGAGTGAATTCCTTTGTACTGGATTTTCTCGAGAAGATAATTCTATTGTACTCGCAATTCCTGAAAAAAATGTAGAAAATGGTGCAAAACTCGTGTAAATATCTTCTATTATAGAAACATATTTCCATAAAACGTATACTTTAAATTATTTAAACTCATTGATAAAAACGAGCTTCTTCTATAATAAGCAATGTTTCCTTGTTTTACATACATTTATTTTATAATTTCATTATATGAAAAAAATAATCAGTTCAGGTTTAGTCGGTTTTTTTGCACTTATATCATTTGCAACCGATTTACATGGTGCAGAAAATTCAGGAATTGTTATCACATGATCGAGTATGGTTGATATTTGAGAAATCAAGGACCCATATGAGCAATGTCTTGCTTACGTAAAACTCAAAAAAATCGAAGGAACTGACTGTAAAAAAATTGCTGAATCAATAAAACAAAAGAGCCAAATTAATAACAATAGAGGCGTTGCTACTTTGCCAGAAAATCCAAAAACAACTAACCCAACAACTTGGACAGGATCAAATGGAACCGGTGAAAGAATTACAAAACCAATTAAGATGGCACCACTTCCTGAAATACTACCTCCTATTCGGCAATGTATTGTTGCAGGGCCTGACTGTGATGGCTCTGAAACAACTAAACCAGATTGGAAGCTACTCATGGCATCTATAGAAAAACTCTCACCACAAGAAAAACTCGAACTCGCAAGAATGATTAGAGGTTACCTTGAATCTAAAAAAATAAAAGTACCAAGTATCGATCTCTATGTTCCTCGAAAAGATGAAATTAAAAATGCGATTGATACAAAAAAACAAGAAATCCTCATTATAAAAGATGAGAAAAAGGATGCTATTCGGATAAAACAAGAGACGGTTCGTGCTCAATTAAAAATTAAACAAGAAGAAATCAGTAAAAATTATACTGGTCATGTCACTCTTATGAAACAATAATAATTCAAAAAACTACCCTTTCAAAGGGTAGTTTTTTTATGAGAAAAATATTTGACAATAGTAATTTCATAAATATACATACATTCTAAAATTTGAATTTATGTCTATGAAAAACTTATTCCCTTCTCAAATAATCACAACTCGAGTACTTCAAACTTGTGAACTTCCTCACTGTCTAACAAGTGGATATCAAGCACTTGTCGCAAAAATCACAACTCTCCAAGATCCT
This sequence comes from Candidatus Altimarinota bacterium, assembly GCA_019746175.1. GTDB lineage: Bacteria > Patescibacteriota > Gracilibacteria > BD1-5 > UBA2023 > JABFSX01. The sequence continues at coordinate 1,488 of JAIESH010000077.1, read as the reverse complement.
GATAGATGAGCCTGAAAAAAAACTGGAATTTGGGATGAAACGAATCGATGTAGTGATTAATAAAAAAATACCTCAATTGAGGTATTTTTTAATTTTAGAGAAATGATCGAAGAATATCTGCCTTGTCTGTTTTTTCCCAAGTAAATCTCTCGTCTTCTCGTCCGAAATGTCCATAAGCTGCTGACTTCAAATATCTTGGCTTCAAAAGATCAAGCATCTGTACAATTCCCTTTGGTCTAAGATCAAAATTAGCACGGATGAGTTCAACAATTTTTTCATCTGAAATTTTTCCAGTTCCAAATGTATTGACCATAAGTGAAACTGGGTTTGCAACACCAATTGCATAAGCAACTTGTACAAGACAAGTGTCAGCCAGTCCTGCTGCTACAATATTTTTAGCTACATATCGACCAGCATATGCAGCACTACGATCAACTTTTGATGGATCTTTTCCAGAGAATGCTCATCCTCCATGAGGAGCTGCTCATCCATAAGTATCCACAATAATCTTACGACCTGTAAGTCCACAATCCCCCATTGGTCCACCGATAACAAATCGACCTGTAGGATTAATAAGGAATTTGGTACCTGAAGTAATCATATGAGCCGGGAGCATCGGACGAATAATTGTCTCGATAACTCAATCACGAAGGGTTTCATATGCTACATCAGGATGATGTTGAGTTGATACCACAACCGTATCAATATCTACAGGAACTCCATCTACATAACGAAATGTAACTTGAGACTTGGCATCAGGTCGAAGCCATGGAAGTGTTCCATTTTTTCGTACTCGAGCTTGTTCTTCCATAATACGATGTGCATAATATATTGGAGCTGGCATAAGAGTATCTGTCTCACGACAAGCATATCCGAACATGAGCCCCTGATCCCCTGCTCCTTGATCAAGATCAATTCCTTTTCCTTCATCTACCCCCTGAGCAATATCAGGAGATTGTTTGTCATACGCCACCATAACAGCAAGAGTATTTCCATCATAACAAAGATCAGATGAATTATATCCAATATCTACAATTGTCTTACGAGCAATACCAATGTAATCAATATTTGCAGAAGTTGTAATCTCTCCTGCAAGTACACACAAACCCGTGTTAACGAGTGTTTCGGCTGCTACTCGAGCTTTCGGATCTTCCGTGAGAATTGCATCGAGAATTGCGTCAGAAATCTGATCCGCTACTTTATCAGGATGTCCCTCAGAAACAGATTCTGAGGTAAAAAGAAATTCAGACATAAAAAGTAATATTAAAAAACCTCTTCCATACAGAAGAGGGTCATAATTTTATACAAATGGCATAGTATTACATCTCTCCCCTTTATGGGGTCGGATGTGGCACCGATTTTCCAATCTAACATATGATGTTAGAATTATAGTTGGTTGCCGTGACACTACGAACGAGCCGAATCTCTCGTGTCCACTCTGAATGTGTAAACACTATATGAACTTTTATAAAAAAGTAAAAAGAATTC
>JAIESH010000020.1 GCA_019746175.1 Candidatus Altimarinota bacterium | reverse complement strand
TATGAGGATGTGGGATCTCATCAATTTTGAGTGGGATCTGATTATGATGTTGTTATATGAAAATGGGATCTATTACCAGATTCTCATGCAAAACAATTTCCAAGTGGAATTATTCCAGAAGTTATTATCGAAGATTACAAAGAGGCTTGTAAAATTATTAATCTATCACCGAAAGCATCTGCAACACTATTGAGAAGATGTCTACAATGAATGATTCGTGATTTTTGGAAAATAACAAAAAGTCGGCTTATAGATGAAATTATAGAGCTTGAAAAAGTGCTACATGATCCAGAAGTAATTGAGGCAATAGATACTCTAAGAAAAACATGAAATATCTGAGCTCATATGGAAAAGGATATCAATCTAATTATTGATATTGATCCACTTGAAGTAGATAAATTAAAATGGTTAATTGAATTCCTTATTGAAGAGTGGTATTTAAAAAGAGATAGGAAACAAAAAAGATTAATAGAGCTTAAAGAATTATGACAAAAGAAAGATGATGAAAAAAATAATTGATCTGTATCAGAATAATTATTTACAAATTTTTGATAAATGGACTTAAAAAGCACTATGCCCTATTTAATGGGTTGAATAATTTGATGGATATGTAGTTTTTTACTAGATCCACTAAAGCAATATATTCCATATAATATTGTTTGGATGATATTATTTGTATTATCATGTGGATTTTGAATGGCTTATATAAATAGAAAAATGCAATTCAACAAGGCTTATGTACTAGTTTTATTAATGATTAGCTTTATTCCATTATGATACTTAGCTTATATAACATGAAAAATAGTTGATTTGATATGAAAGAGTATAGAAATGCAACAAATAGTAAACAAAAATGATGTTGAGCAAATAAAGAAACTAAAAGTTGAAATTACTAAAATAAAACAAGATTATTTCTTGGAAAAGTTACTAAAATAAACAATTAGAGAATCATTTTTAATTTATATTAGCAAATAATGATAGCAGTAACTGCAGCCATAATATCTCGCGATAATAAGTTACTTATTGCAAAAAGATGAGAATGAAAACATTTATCATGATTTTGGGAATTTCCTTGATGAAAAATTGAAGAATGAGAAAATCCAAAAGATTGCCTAAAAAGAGAAATTAATGAAGAACTCTGAGTTGATATAAAAGTATGAGATTACTTTATGACCAATGAACATTCATATGGTGAGAAAAGGATTTCATTGGCCGCATTTCATTGCGAAATAATATCTTGAAATATTGAATTACATGATCATGACGAAATTAAATGGGTAACAATAAGTGAACTAGAACAATATATCTTTGCGCCAGCTGATATACCATTTATCAATAAACTAAAAGAGAATGCCTAATTATATTTTTTGAGATGTTGCTTGAGTAAATGAGGGTGACCATTTTGATGATAGAGCAAGTTTGCGTGCCAAATGAGTGCATCTTGCACCTGTAGCTTGAATTGACTGAAATGGAGCAGTTTGATCATCATCTATTGTGCTTAATGGAGGCTATGTAGATGATTTTGATAAATGAGATATTATTTTATATACCGGACATTGATGAAATGATTCATGATCAAAGAAGCAAGTTAAAGATCAATCTTGGGATGCTCCATGAAATAAGGCATTGCTGACTAGTGAAATGAGATGATTACCAGTAAGAGTAACAAGAGGATTTAATCATACTTCACCTCTTAGTCCAAAGAAATGATATCAATATTGAGGACTTTACATGGTGACTGACCATTTCGAAGAAATCTGAAAAGATTGATATAAGATATGTAGATATCAACTAGAAAAGATAAATAAAACAACACTAGAACTTACTCATTCGAAAGAAACTATATTTTCGGAAGGATCTGATGGATCAAAAAGAGTAGATACAACAACATCAAGAATTGTAAGAGATACAAAATTATCTAGGCAGATCAAAGAAGAATATTCTTATGTTTGTCAGATGTGTTGAATTATCATCGAAACACATTGAGCTAGGTATGCTGAAGGTGCTCATATTAAGCCGTTATGAAAACCTCATAATGGTACAGATACACCTGATAATTTGCTTTGTTTATGTCCAAATCATCATGTAATGCTTGATAAGTGAATCATTGCAATAAATGATGATCTCACATTAATCTGAATTCAATGAAAAATTATGATTTCCAAATGACATGAAATTAGTTTGGATAATATATGCTACCATAGATCACATATCTATATTTAAAAAAGAGATTTACGATAACTTAATTGATGTGGAATGATTACTTATATAATATAATTTCAATATAATGGATGTTTTAAATATAAAAAATGAATTACCTATAATATATACTCATTGTTTATGAATGCCACAATTATGAGTTTGTGATATCTTTTATCATAAGGAATATTCTTTTTTTGATTTATCAGCAGCTTTAACTATTCTAACGCTATTTATTACACTTACAATTAGCTTAAATAAGCAAAAAGAGTTTCGTAGAAATGTGAGGATTACTCTATGGGAAATAGCAATTACTCTCTTAGGATTAGGAACTTTTTGTGTATTTGTTGGCAAATTAGCGCCTTTTATTTGGTCAGATACCAATTCTTGATTAATAACAACTGTTTTATTTTATCAATTAAGAATTAATTGGGAAATATTTTGAGCTTTAATTTCAGGATTCTGATTATTTATATGAGGATATGTTATCTTATCTCCATTAAATATAAATCCTCTTAATCCATTAAAGGATAGGCTCTCACATATAAATAATGCTATTATGCAATTATACGAAGAAGAAGAATATGAATTTATTTTTGATGAAATGCAATTTATTTTTTATCAATTACTTAGGATTAAAAAAAACAATCAGAAAGATTACAGTGATGCATTAAATATTTTTTTAATACTAAAAGAAAAAGAATTTCTTAAATATGCAATTAAGAATCATGCTTTTATACTTATATTATTTATTTTTTATTGAGATTTTTTATGAAAATTTTCTAACCAGGATGATTCTTTTTGTGATTCTTGATTTTTTTATGATTTCTTAAATTTAAGCTTATCTGATAAGAAGAGCCATATTTGATTATGGCTAAAAAAAGATCGTCAAAATATAGAAATTGATATTAAAAAAATGTATATCAAAAAATGAAATTATGTAAAGTATGGAATATATTTTTATCTTATTCTAATTTTGCAGTCAAATAAAATTCATTTGTATGAAGCATGGAATATGGCAAGCCAAGATCTGAAATCTGATTCAGAGTATAGAAAGAATTTTATTAATTTGTGGGTATTAGCACATAGTATTGATACGATGCAGAAAAATGATTGATTATCAACTAATAATATTTTAAAATATGAAGAATCTATTTCGGATATTATACTTAATTCAGAAAATAGCATAGAAGCAATTAAGGTTTTATTGAATACAATGATTGTAAGTGTTTGTTCTATGCTTATTTTGAGAAAAGAACTAAATGAATTAGATTGTAATAACTTAAATATATTTTGAGAAAAAATTTCAGAAGCTTTAATAGAGAAGTTAAATAAATCTGAGATTGATGAAAAAGATTTAATAATTATTGAAGATGATATTATTGAAAGAATTAAATTCACGAATGACCTTACTAATGAAATTTTTAATAAAACTTTCTCAACATCTTGTAGTAAAGTACTTTCTTACATCTGAAATCAGAAATTTAAAAAGAAAAATAAGGAAATTTAGTAATTATATTCTAATTAGTAAGTTAGCCTAAAATTGACTTATACTATATAAAAAATATATTATATATATGTCAATATCAAAAGAATTTTTAGAAATCAGAGAACTGTTTAATAATTCAAGAAAAGAGCAAAGAATATCTTTCCTTGAAGTTTTAAATGATCTCTCTAGAGGAATTATTGATTTTAGAAAGAAGCCATCACCAACACCAGAATTACTTTATTTTAAGCCGATTCTTGATTTGTTTACAAAATGAATCTTGGAAGAAATAAGTAATACTACTCCAGAGACAATAGATAAGTTTCTAGGACTTTTTCCTCTTTCTCCACCATGAATGCTCGTATCTATTATTTGAATCAAGAAGGCTAGAGTAAGAATTTCTGAAGATTTACGAGAGTTTTATAAAACTATTTGAGAAAAAGAGGAAGAAGATATTAAATGGAATCGAAAGATATTTTTATGAATACTTGAGAGTTTTTGAGTTATTGAAAAACAAGATATTGAAAATTCAGAAATCCATAAATATATATTGGAATATGTTGATGAAATTTGTAATATAAATGAGATTTGAGAAATGAGTATTAAAAATATAGAAGATATTAAAGATGTCTGATTTAACGAAATTCACTCTGTATGAAAGGATCTTTTGCAAGAAGATTATTTTGAAAAATGAATGAAAGAATTGGAAGATATTGAAATAGGAAATTTTTTTGTAAATTGATCACAGATTGATGATTTATATATTTTTCTTAAAAATTGGAACGGAATCACAGATTATTCTTCTCATTTTAATAAAACTACAGGTGAAGTAGTGTATCAAAATAAACCTATTCCATTTGAAATTTGAGATAATCCATTTTTACTCCTAGAAATGCTTTATGAATCAGAAATGGAAAAATGAGTTGATTTGGAAGATGCATATCTTCTTATATGAAGAAAAAGAGGCTGGAATCGAAGGATAGATTACGATCAATGATGAAAGGATCAATTAGGTAATGTAATAAAGTGAATTAATAAGCGTTTTAAAAAAGATTTTTCAAATCAGAAACTTATACGAACTTCCTGATGAGTAGCTCACCTTAATATGTAAAGCATAATCTTAAAAATAAGGTGAACACCTAGCGTCACCTTATTTCCATATATAAAGATATCCGTATAAAGTAATTAATTATACTGGTATCTTTTTTATTTACTGCCCCATTCCACGAGACTTCTTGCTTGCACAGTACTTCCCTATTCTCAGTTATAAGTCGGTTTCTGTATCTCGAAGTACAGAGAAGATAAATAGATTGCCGATGATATTCGAGATATAGGGGTTCGGGGATGCTCCCCGAGCAACCCCGAAGGGGTGCTATTGCTCAGGCGATTGATGGCTGAAGGTCTGGGAGGAGCTATGGTGAGGTTTCGGACATTTGTCCGCCCCTCACCTTCCTCCAGAAAGACATCATCAACCACACTATCAGTAATAGTGTGGTAACTCTTACCTTCTATAGAGGTAACTTAGCTGATTAAGTACAGCGAAAGTAAACAATGCATTGCATAAGAAAAAATCTTGAATTTTATTCATTCATTTTTTATAATTATGCGTTCCCTAAATCTAACTAAGATTCTTAGTTTTCATATCGATTATCTCGAAATATACGGAACATTCCGTAGTATCAAATCTATTCAGAATTGACTCGATTTCGATAACTCCAACATCTCGTCCTTTGGTGATTTTATTTGTATGTATAGTGATGCTCAAAACTATAAATCAAAAGTTACATTCATTAAAGATAATGTTCCTTGCTTTGCTTATTATGAGTGAGTACAGGTAAGTGAACTTATAACTACCAAAAACTATTTTATAGTCTATTGAAAGGCCTTTAAAGTATTCTCTATTGAAGAGATTTTGACTTTCATAGAAGAACACCTTGATATTTGATCAGTAAAGCGCTTTGATCTCGCTCTTGATGTATCAGAGGATATTGAATACGTTCTACATGAATTTAATGATCTCTCCCAAAAATGAGCACGTATTTATTGAGAATGAGGTAAGATTCAAACTTATTATATTTGAGAAAAACAAAATCGATTCAATCGATCACTCTTAATTCGTATTTATGATAAGATTGCTGATATTCATGCAAAATGACTTCAGCGACTCTATCCTGAATATCTTAATGAAGAAGGGGTTACTCGTATGGAACTGGAGTTTCGTGCTGAACTCTGCAAGAATCTTGCATTCGAGAATCTGAAAGATAAGGATTATCTATTTCGTTTATTTGTGACATATATAGAAAAACATACCACTATTTTTAAGTGATTAAAAACTCAAAAAGTAGATAAATTAATCCGACCCAAAAAGAAACTAGATTTAGAGAAGAAATCATACTTAAGTACTATTCCTAAGAGGTATAGTTCTGCATTTATGGGGTATGCTCGAAATATCATGAAACTCTGATGTTGCCCTGTAGATATTCTTCTAAGAAATGATATCATAAGGCTCTCTACTATTCATAACTTGAATAAAACAACCAAAAAATGAAAACTCAGCATACTTTCTTATAAGTTTGATATTGAGTGAGAAAATATTCCTGAATTATATCTCAGACCAGAATATCAGAGTGTACTTAATAATTATCGTAGTCC
>JAIESH010000057.1 GCA_019746175.1 Candidatus Altimarinota bacterium | reverse complement strand
GTATCAGTATGGAATTTATATTTTGTAAGGAGTTTATACACGAATTGCCAATAAGCGCAGTCTGATATATTTTTTCCACCTACGCTCCTGAGTTCTGTGAGATAGTTCTGAGAAAATGTGAATTCTGATTTTGTTCCTATATTATCCAGATCAGCATCTTGAATAATATTTTCTAAATGAGAATGTGGGGTAGAAAAAAGTACCGTTGCCATGATAATTTTTTCAATTTTTTCAATTCTTTCTTTTGGGTGATTTTTTTCCTCAAGCCAAGTTCGTGCAATTCTTGCACCAATATGTTCATTTTTCTCATATTGTTCTGAGAATCCAGTATCGTGAAATAAACAAGCAAGTTGCAGATCCTCAAGATCTACATTGTTTACATCCTCAGCCATAGCGATATAGGTAGCCCTATCAAGAACACTAATACTATGTGCTGGATTATGGTATGGATAATCTTTGCATCATTGTAATAGACTTTGGGTGTATGTTTTTGCGGATTCTATGAGAGAATTTGACATATATTTTTATATAAAGTTGCAATATTTGAATCATCATATCATATATATAATTTTTTTACAAAAAGTCGCCTTGCAAAAATGCAAACTATTTCTATAATCTGCTCTAATTTAGAGAATAAAATGTATTCTATAGGCAACACAGTGGTATTTCACGAGGTTACTATTTTGTACTTTAATTATACTAATAATTCTAATATTCCACTTTTTCCATTATGAACATTACTCATCGCGTTCTCGTAGTACTATCTCTAATAATTGCTTCAGGATTATATATCCTTCCTTGGAATCAATACGGCATTGAGAATGCATTTCTCAATAAGCCATACACACTTGGACTTGATCTTCAGGGTGGTGTTGAACTTGATTATAAAGTTGATTTAGAACTTTTTCGATCTCAATCAGGAAAAACTACTGAACAAAATGTAGTAGAATGAATCAAATCTGTTATTGATAAGCGTGTTAATTCCCTTGGTCTTGCTGAGCCAAATATTCAAACTGCAAAATATGGTTCTGATAACCATATTATTGTCCAGATTCCTACACAAGCACATACTGAATTATCTGATGAAGAGCGAAAAATTAAGAATGCAGATGATATTAAAAAAGCAAAAGAAACAATTGGAAAAGTAGTTCAACTCGAATTTCGTGAAGAAAGATCTAATGTAACTGAAGCAGATAAGATGGAACGAAAAGCCCTTGCAGAAAAGGCTCTTCTTGAAACAAAAACTACTCCATTTGATACTGTAGGACAAAAATATCGTGATCAGTACGAAAATGTTGCATATGGCACGGCTACTGGTTCAATTCCAGCCGAGATCGCATTTTCGGGTAGTGACACAATAACAACATTTCCATATATTACTCCGGTATACCTCGCTCGAGGTGAACAAAGTTTTGCTCAAAATGCTAGTGGAGAAATTACTCCCACAAACAGTCCTGGTTATGCTATAGTTGAATTACGATCAAAAGTTGGTTCTGGAACAGGTGCAATCTTTGATTATTCATTCGTATTTGTTGATGTTCGTCCAAGTCCATGGCAAGCAGCTAAAACTGCAGATGGAAAAGTTCTTAACGATAAATATCTAGTAAATGCCGGAGTTGGCTTTACTCAAGTTGGACAACCTCAAGTGGAATTACTCTTTAATGAAGAGGGTAAAAAGATTTTCGGAGAACTTACAAAGCGTCTTATCGGTAAACAAATTGCAATATTTGTTGGAGGACAACTTCTTACAGCACCTACTGTTCAGGCCGTAATAACTGATGGAAAAGCAGTAATTACAGGTGATTATACAGTAAAATGAGCCCAAACTCTTGCTAACGATATCAATACTGGTATTGTTCCAGCTCCAATTTATCTTAGTAGTGAAAGAACCATTGATGCAAAAATTGGATCTTCATCACTTCGTCAAATTCTTGTAGCTGGTGCAATCGGCCTTCTTGCTATCGTGATTTTCCTTACTATGTTCTATCGAATTAGTGGTCTACTTGCCGGAGTTGCACTTATAACATATACCCTTATTCTTATTGCTCTAGTGAAGATGACTGGAGTGGTACTTACACTTGCTTCTATTGCTGGAGTAATACTCTCAATCGGACTTGCGATTGATGCTAATATTTTGATCTTTGAACGTATGAGAGAGGCACTTCAGGATGGTAAAACACTTGATCAATCTGTCCAACTCGGGTTTGATAAATCATGGACTGCAATATGGGATTCTCATATTACTTCACTTACTTCAGCAATTATCCTTTATGTATTTGGTATTTCACTTATTAAAGGATTTGGATTTATGCTCGGTCTAGGTATTGTGCTTTCTCTTTTTACTGCTATGTGGGTTTCTCGTATACTTATACTCGCTGTTGGAAAGAAAATGGGTAGAAATACTAAAGCTTTTATAGGATTTAAGAAATAATTATTTATTTAAAAAACTCCCTACATTGAGGGAGTTTTTTCTTATTTATGTTCATTTAACGCTAAAGATACTTCAAGTTGCTTTGCTCTCATTATAGATTGAACTTCTATTTTTTTTCTATAGTTTTCTTCTGAAAAATAAAGCTCTAAGTATGCCTCTCTTACAATGATGTATACACTCTCTTCGAGAACAACAGAATGTCATTCCAAGAAATCTTTTGATAGAAGCACTCTATTGCTATTATCTACGCGTGTTGAATGAAGTATGAGTTCAGAAATATTTGATTGATTGTCAAAGGTATTTTTTTTGATAAGCATAGCAAAGTCACCAGCATATATAAGTATTAATCCAGTTCATGGTGGATAATACTTTGCCCATTTTTTGATTAAAATACGATGTTTCGCATCGGGCTTGATAACATGTAGTTTTCCTTGTGGTACAGTTGTCAATTCATCCAATGCAGAGGATTCTTGTTTTAACATTTCTGTTTTTTAAGAAATTCAATATATTGATCTTATCTTAAATTAATATTTATTCAATGCTTATTTGATTCTTTGATTCTGGGCTTGGAGGAAAAGTTGTTATGGAAGCTTTTCAAAAGGAATTTCCTCATATTCCCATGATACTTGAGATGGATAGAGAAAATGCTCCCTATTGAAATAAAACCTGAGAAGAAATTCGAAATCTGACTAAAAAATGAGTAGAAAAACTTTACGCGAGATGAGCTGATATTATTATACTTGCTTGCAATACTGCATCCGTGCATGCACTCAGATGGCTACAGCAAGAAGTATTTGTAGGTAAACATATCCTTGGAGTTACGGTTCCTGGGGCAGAAGCTGTAATTGAAAAATGATTCTCGAAAATCGGGGTCCTAGCTACTGATGCAACTGTTAAGACCCGTATGTATAAAGAGCGAGTTCATATCCTTGATGATTCAGTTATTGTAGAAGAAATTGGTGCACCTGGACTTGTTCCCCTCATTGAACAATGAATTACTGAATGATCAGAAATAGAGACTCTTCTAGAAGAATACCTTTCCCAATTTTCTCCAAATATTGAATGACTCATTCTCGGATGTACCCATTATCCCCTGATTCAAGAGAGTATAGAGAACGTTTGGAAAAAATTATATAATAAACAACTCCCGAATCTTATTGATCCTGGAATTGAGTCTGCTATAAAATTTAAGAGTTGGATTGAGCGGAAGGGTGTATTGATTTAATATAATCATATATTCTTTGATCCGAAGTATCTATTTTTTGTGCACCATTGAATTTATCTTCTAATCCTGATTTATAATCTTTTGTGGTAAAAATTACTTCATTATTATTGATGATATAAGGTATTAGGGATCAATTTTTTACATAGTTTATGAATTCCTTTTTTATATTAGACTTTAAAATAGTTTTAAAAACAGTATCAGGAATTTCTTCTTTGATAATATTAAATACTTGATGTGGTGTAATGAAATAGGATCATCTACATACTGCAGAAATTATTTTTTTTGGATCAAATTGATAGTGTTCGGTTTTCCAGAAATCATAACCTGATTGATTATAAAATTGTATTTCGCATCACATAGTGACCTTATCATTTTCAGATCCTGTAATGTTATTGATACTAGTAAATCAACTTAAGCTAACATTATTTAGCCTTGGATCTGACTTTTTCTTCATTTTTAAGCTCGTTCCAAGTGGTCTCTTTGATGTATCTTGTTTAATGTATTGTTTTAGTTTTTTTTGTGAATCACTTCCAAGTAATCATTTGTTCTTAAACATGTAGCCATAACTTGGCATGATATTCGTGAATTTTTGAATGATTTCTAATTTTATATCCTCAGTAGTATTATCTGGCCAAATAATAGCAATTCCGAGCATATCACGCAATGCATCAACCGTATTATAGTCTTCACTTTCCCACATTTTTACTAGGATACTACGAACGGTCTTTGCTCTGTATTCAATTTTACAAGAAAAATCTATACCATTATTAAGTTTAATTTTTATATCTCCTTGAAAAATAGTAGTTTCTTCTTCTTTTTCATTTTTAATAACCCGCTCTGTTTTTGGAATTACATTAGTAATGTGTGCTCCAATTTCTTTTAATTTACTTGGCACATTAGTTACGAGTAATTTTGTTTGAGCATTTTTTTCTCGAATATCTCAAAATGATCCCCAGGCACGAAAAGCTTTGATTAGCATCCATGCATTTTTTCAATTTCTTCATTTATCTTTTGAATTTTTACCCCATATGAGTGGTTGAAGAAATTTAGCAAGCTCATGAATGTTTTTACTATTTCTAATGTGATCATGGAATTTTATTCCAAATATAGAATGTAAATAGCCTAATATTGGATGAAATAATTCTTTGAATAATTTTTCCGTATTTGATCATCATTCAAGAGTATTATTTGTTTCAAGTCCAACCATAATCATTTTTTGTAGAAACGATACTTGTTGACTAGTTTTGATTCCAATAATGTCAGTATGTGAAGTGTCCAACATTGATGGTTCACGCTGAGTTTGTTCGGCAAGCTTCTGATTTGAAAAAATCTCTTCATGAATATTTTTACGAATTGTTTCTCATGTACCATCTTCTCTATTGAGTCGTAAAAAAGTGGATAGAATGAGTTCCTCATTATCACCACTTATATACCAACGTTTTACTCATCATACAAAACCATACTCTCCATATTTATGAAGTTTTCGCTTGAGATCGTACCAAGCATTTGGAAATTGAAAAAAAAATGGCTTAAGTGTAATAATTCCATTCCTATCCATTTCTTCTAAGATACTTTGATCTAGGATTTCTTGTGTTTTATTTGATACACTTAATAAATATCATTGCACTTCTTCAGAAATTTTATTTCAATAGAGTGATTCATAGATACTTTCTGAAGTTGGACTTCTTAATGACTTAGTACCTCAAGAAGGTTCATTAAGAAAATAGGATTGAATATTTTTGTTTTTTCGTATAGTAAACATCATGTATTTAATTTATTGAAAATGAAAAGTAGGGCTTGCTATAGCGAGTCTTTGTGAATGGAAGGGAATCGCATATGAAATATGTGATGATACCAGTATGCCAGAGTCCTATAATCAGTATGAATGTATCATTCCTTCACCAGGAGTTCCATGAACTCATACGATATATTCAACATGAAAGGTTATGTCTGAACTCGATTTTGCATACCAATTTTTGCCAAAGGATTTTCAAATTATTTCAGTGACATGAACAGACGGAAAGTCCACTACTTCATGGATTATGTATAATATACTGGAAAAGGAATTTTCTGTCAAGAAATCAGTATATCTCTCATGAAATTTTGAGATACCATTTTCTGCCACAATTCTTGATATTTTGAAAAAATGAGAAACAACAGGAATTATTGTGGTTGAGGTTTCTAGTTTTATGGTATTTTCACTAGAAAAATATCAATCTGATTACTCAATTTTTACCAATTTCAAACCAGATCATCTCAATTGGCATAAGGATTTGCAAGAATATTTTGATGCAAAGATGAACTTAATTTTACATACGAAATATAAGGGGATAGTCAATCAACAAATTATAGATTTTGTTTCTCATGAAAATATGGATCATTTGTTACCTGATAATGTTCGGATTTTTTATATGAGTGATTCTTTGTTGCCTGATTCGACGAATGGAGAGACTATTAATCTCTCATGAGGATGACAATATACTTTGTCTAAAAGTAACTTTTCAGGAAAGCATAATGCGATGAATATTCTATCTTGTCTCATGATTGCAGATGAGATGAATATATCATTAGATAAGGTTTCAGAATATTTGAAGAGCATAAAAGGCTTACCACATAGACTAGAAATAGTTGGAAATAAATGATGAATTATAATTGT
>JAIESH010000134.1 GCA_019746175.1 Candidatus Altimarinota bacterium | reverse complement strand
GGATAAATTTCATATATCAACTTACCATTCTCTTGTATGTTTTCTTTTGTAAAAAATCGTTTTTACTTCTATGCTATTGCACTTGGGCTCTTTGTTTTCTCACTTGCCACACCTTGGATTATCGGACTCAATCAGGGTATTGATATGACCGGTGGTATTCAAATTGAGTATAATATAGCTGGTGTTTCTTCTGAGACAACAGTAGACTCACTCAAACACAAAATCATTCCAGCAGTGAAGGCTACACTTACTTCTGATGAACAAAAAATTATTACTGATACACTCGTATATCAAATTAGTGGAACTACGCATATTGTAGTGGAAGCTGGAATCGATGAGTCAGTTGCTACAAAAGATGGAAAAACAGATCTGGTTCGTATTGACGCAGCTAAAGCTACTTTTAGTAAATCAGTGAAAGCTGAACTTGATAAAATGAGTGGTGCAACGGTAACTGAAACTCAGTATCGTAATGTTGGAGCTTCGTTTGGAGATTATATCAAAAAATCAGGATATCTAACTCTAGTGCTTGCTATCATTGCAATTTCTCTCTATATTCAATATGCATTTCGCGGATCTATTGCTGGTATGGCAAGCTGGCCATTTGCTGTTGTAACAGCAGTTTCACTTGCTCATGATGTAGTAGTAGCATTTGGACTCTATGTAGTGACTTCTTACTACTTTCCTGAATTCAAAATTGATACATTTTTCATTACAGCCATGCTGACAGTTCTCGGGTATTCTATCAACGATACCATCGTAGTAATGGATCGTATTCGTTCAAATCTGGAACATCCAAAGACAAGCAAAGGTTCATTCTCTGCACTGATTGATTCATCAATTTGGGATACTATGCGTCGTTCACTCTTTACAACATTTACGATTATTATCGTACTTGTAGCTATGTTCTTCTTCGGTCCAGAGAGTATCAAGGGATTCACTCTTGCTCTTATATTTGGTACAGTTGTGGGAGCTTATTCTTCTATCTGTATTGCTTCACCACTTCTCGTGGATCTTACGGGAAAGAAATAAAATTTCACAATTTCGACCATCTTCAAAAGAGCACATGATTTACAAGTGCTCTTTTTTAATTCATTAAAAGATTGAATATGGCTTTTGACAGATAGTATTTTTTATGATACCTTACATAAGTATATATAATTGCTAATTTTGATTTCTATTTTTATCCTAATAAGGAGTTTGCAGAATTATTACCAGATCTTAAAAGGATAAATTCTAATAATAGATATTTATATTAAATATTTTTTTATTGATTCCGTTATTGACATCAACATTACTCATAAAAATTTCATATTATGAATTCATTTTTTAAAAACTTTTATCTTACAAAAGACAAACCATATATTTCTCGAGGGGATTTCTTTTTGAGAATATTACTACTCGTTATAGTTGAATCCTTTATTATGGAGTATTCATTAGTACTAGTATCATCTAATTCCACTATGTTTTGATTTTTGATTACTATCTTCATGCAATATTTTATAGTAATTACATTTATAAAACGCTTATTTTGTGCAACAAAATTGTCTCAAATAGAAATTTATTTAGTATGACTTATATTATTTTGCTTAAAGTTATCTCCATTTTTTATTGATAACTTTTGATGAGAAAATCTAATACTCATCTATTTGGCATATGGAATGTTATTTTTATTGGTATTTGTTTATTGACTTTATCATTCAGACAAGTGATCCTCAGGGCTCTCGGATACAATAGATCAAAAAACTTCAGAAATATTGAAATCAAATTCCCCAACAATAGTAGGAAAAATATGATCTATTATTCTATGATTATTTTTATGATTACTTTTTACAATTATTTTTTTTGCAGCAATTGCCAGTGATACATTTTGAAATATTAGTGATATTTGATATCTCATGGCAACTATTATATATTTTTTATGAGTATCAGGTGCTATATGATTGCCATACACTATTCTTACTCGTGTTGATACGGTCAAAAGTAAGACTATTCAAAATACTCTGAATACCGTCTTGGAGGATTGACTTAAAGTTGAGATGACACTTGAAGGAATTTTAGCAAAAGTAAATATTGCAGATGTTGATTCTGTTCATTTCGTAGAAAATAAGTCAGGAAAAGTATATTCTATCCAACTTGAATCTATAAAGCGAATTGCTCAATATCTAATTGAGAAGTCAGGAAAAAATACTTTCATAGCCAATGAACTTTTGCAGGAAAAAGAATTTCTGATTCAAAATTATGAGTCTCAGCTATCCAAGAATGATTATGAATTACTCATCAATACTTTATCAAGCTGGATCGAAAATGGTGGAACTGTAGAAATAATTAAAAATCATCATCAATAGATGAATCATCTTTATGAAAAAAATAATATATACTTCAAAAAAATCCCTTCGATAGAAGGGATTTTTTTATAGACCTTTTTCTATGAGATACCACCATTTTTGCGGGTTGCTCATATTTTTCATAGGATCGGTTTCTTTTTTGCGAGCCTCACTTATTACTACTGCAGAATCAATATCTTTATTACTATTTTCTTCATCAGGCTTGATGATGTTGATAACTTCTTCTCAAGCAAGCTTTTTGTTATGCGTCGCTTTTGCTACTTGTGTTTGATAAGCGGGAGTTCTGATGTATTTCGAGAGAAACTCTTTTTCCTTATTGGCTGATGTAGTACGACTATTGGCCTCTTGCATGCTTTCCATAAAACTACTTGTTTGAAATTGTTGCACAGTGTAATATCATATGAGATATATGAGATATACACTCATTGCAATGAGTATGATAAGAATGTAGTGAAAACGCGAGTACATGGTATCAGTATTGGAAGAACTATATTTTAGAAAAGGATTGCTGCTATGCTGAATCTGTTTTACTTTTTCAGGCTTTCCCCTACAATATCCATTATTGTTATTTATTCCACTTTTTTCTTATGAAAAAACATATTATTTTTATTTTACTTGCACTTATTGCTCTCGTATTCGTTGTTGCATTTGGCATGACAACCTATCGTTATTATCAAGCAATTCATAGTGATGATCCCTTGGATCCATATATTTCTGTAGAAAAATGAAATGCTACGATTGCTCGTGGTGATATTGCTATAGATCTCACAAAACCAGAATCATACGAAATTAAAGAAAAAGATATTATTATCACTCGTGATGACTCACTTGCTATGGTGGTATGGCCAGATCATTCTATTACTCGTTTATCAGCAAATTCTCGTTTGATTATAGAACGTATGCAGGTTGCGAATGATTATTCTAAGATAGAACTTGTAGCAACACTCGAGAGCGGTAAATCTTGGTCCAATATTGTACGTACTCTCTATCCAGATTCTCGTATTGAATTCAAACTTCCCAAATCCGGAACAGTGGCATGAGTAAGATGAACCGTATTTGAAATCAATCTTGATGATAATTATATTCATTCGGTAGATCATAGCGTCACACTCAAGAATACCTTTGGTAATATTGTAACTCTTCTTCCTGGTGAAGCAGTACAAGCAGATAATATCCTTAAAAAAATTACCACAGCACTTGATACTACATGGATTAGTATCAATCAGGCAAAAGATGATACATATATGACAGTTCGTGACACAAGCCTCAGAGCTACATATTCACTTCTCGCATGAAAAGATGCTGCATTCGGTATCTGGGATAGATTTGTAAGATGGATACTCTCATGGTTCTCGGTCTTTCAGGATATTAGTGTTATCGAATCTATACAATCAGGCATTACAGAAGGAGTTGCTATTCCTCAGACCATCCTTATGAAGTGGTACCAATCCTTTCAGGGACAGGATTTTGTACTAGAAAGAGATAAGATTCGCTGAACAATTATTACTATCAAAGATACGTTCACAAATGGTGATCAAATTATTGAAAATCTTGCCAGAGGGTCGTTATGGGATATGGCAAGTGCCTCAGGATTTACACTTCAAAATACTCAGGCTATTTTGAATACGTATTCTCAGAAAACAGGTATTAACCTTGATTTACTCACGAATCAATTCAAAAAAATTGATACAAACGCGCTCAGTAATGAATCAAAAATTATCTATGAAAAACTATTTAAGTAGTTTTAGTAAAAAATCTTTTGACATTTGTTCATCACTTCATATAATCCGCTCACTTTTGTTCTTCTCGGAAGTACTTTCTCAACTGAAAGTGATGTTGTTCGTCCAATACCTATATATATAGAGTATCCGAACAACCTCTCATTATTTATATATACTTTTTCCTTATGGCTGGAATACTCGGTAAAAAACTAGAAATGACTCGCGTTATTCATAACGGAGCATTTGTTCCTGTTACACTTATACGTGTCCCTACTCTTGATGTTGCACAGATTAAAACTGTTGAAACTGATGGATACTCTGCTGTCGTTATTCGTATGACAGATGGTAAGAAAGTTACTATGAGAGAATTTGACCTTAACGGTCCTCTTGCAAACGTAGTAAAAGGAGACGTTCTCTCTCTTGATATCTTCGATTCAATCACTGAGGTGACTGTATCTGGTATATCAAAAGGTAAGGGTTTCCAAGGTGCTATGAAGCGTTGGAACTTCTCCGGAGGTCCTGCATCTCACGGTTCAAAATTTCACCGCGCACTTGGTTCTATCGGTAAGAGAAAACCTCGCCGTACAAAACCAGGACAAAAAATGCACGGACATATGGGTCTTGATGGAATCACTCTCAAGCATGTTCCTCTCGTTCTCGTGAACAAGGATCACAATGTAGTAGCAGTTAAGGGTCCAGTACCTGGAGCTCGTAACTCACTCGTTACAATCACATTCTAATATATCTATTAGACTTCAATTCAATTCAAATTCTAAAAATCAAATTCTATGAAAGCTCCTCTCTACGACACTCTCGGTAAACAGTCTGGTACTGTAGATCTCGAGGTATCATACTTTGGTATCACTCCGAATGCTCCTCTTATGCACCGTCTTCTTGTTCTTCAACAAGCAAACGCTCGTATCAACATCGCTCATGCCAAACATCGTGGTGAAGTAGCTGGTTCTACTCGCAAGATGTTCAAGCAAAAGGGAACTGGTAACGCTCGTATGGGTGATCGTCGTTCTCCAATGCGTCGTGGTGGAGGTGCTGTATTCGGTCCTCGCAACGAACGTAACTATTCACTTTGTATGAATAAGCAAGAACGTCGTCTTGCTCTCGTATCACTCCTTTCTACTAAGGCTTCAGCTGAACAAATTAAGGTGGTACAAGGTTTTGCAGGTGTAGGAGAAAAAACAAAGACTATGGCAGGATTCCTTTCAACGATTACAGCTCGCAAACCTCTTCTTGCTATTACTCGCGAAGAAAAAACTTCTGTAAACGGTGCAATGAATATTCCTGAATCACGTATTGTGAATGTTGAATATCTCAATCCACACGATCTTCTTAAATATAACGATATTATCTTTACTGAAGCATCACTTAAGCACATGTACGAGCACTTCACTAAATAATCAAGAGTCAGTCCGAATCAAAAAATTCCTATCTGCAAAATCTAACTTCCTATTCTATGAACTCCCTCTATTCCGTCATCAAAAAATTTGTCGTTACTAATAAAAGTACCGATGGAGAACTCAAGTGAGTTTACACTTGTATGATCGATGATGCTGCTACTAAAATCGATGTAAAAAATGCCATTAGAGCTCTCTATGGTAAAGAAGTTGAGAAAGTAAATATTCTCTATACTCGTGAAAAATTTCACAATACTCGTATCGGAGTACAAAAGAAGCGAGGTATTGAAAAAAAAGCTATGATCACTATGAAAGCTGGAAACAATATTACAAACTTTGAAGTTGTAAAATAATCTCACTTTCTGCTTAAAATTCCCCCTACAATCTAAATTCTAGAATCATGCCAATCAAGAAGTACAAACCATATACCCCGTCTCGTCGTTTCATGACAGGTCTTACTTATGAGGAAATTACTACAAGTACTCCACATAAGGCACTTACGAACTCTATTCAACGACATGCAGGACGCAATAGCGCGGGTCGTATCTCAGTTCGACATCAAGGTTCAGGACATAAGAAACTCTATCGTCAGATAGATTTCAAACTCAATAAGTTTGATATTCCTGCAACAGTCGAAACTGTAGAGTATGATCCATACAGAACAAGTTTTATTGCTCTCGTATGTTACGCTGACGGAGAACGTCGTTATGTTCTTGCTCACGCAACAGTTAAGGTTGGTGATGTGATGATCACTTCCAATACAGCAAAACCAATTCCTGGA